>NZ_JBFGYP010000279.1:0-1501 GCF_041587335.1 Halobacteriovorax sp. | reverse complement strand
TGCTCTCTAGTTAAGAGTGATAACTCTACCAACTAGGTCATAATCTAAAACTTCGGTGATCTCAACTTTTACGAGATCACCTGCTTTTAGACCTTCAATATCACTATCATTGATAATTACTTTTCCATCGATATCTGGGGCCTGACCAACATGTCTTCCTTCTATTAGAAGCTCTGTCTCTTCGTGTTGACCTTCAATTAAGACATCAATCACTTGTCCCTGATATTTAGCATTTAACTCTCTTACAATCTCTCTTTGAACTTCAAAGAGCTGGTCAAAACGGTCATCAATTGTTTCTTGGTCTACTTTATCTTTAAGTCTGTAGGCAGGAGTTCCTTCTTCATCAGAGTAGCGGAAAATCCCTAAGTGGTTAAACTTCGCTTTCTTAATTCCCTCTAGAAGAGTTTCAAAATCTTCTTCGGACTCTCCAGGAAATCCAATAATAATAGAAGTTCTAAGAACAATACCTGGGTTTCTTTCACGAAGTCTTTCAATACGATTCATGATTTCTGCACCAGTAATTTTTCTATTCATTCTTTTAAGAACATTATTTGCAAAATGTTGAACAGGCATATCTAAGTAGCTACAAATCTTTTTACTATTTCTCATTTGCTCAATTACCTCATCTGTTAATTCATCAGGGTAGAAGTAAAAAAGTCTAATCCAATCAATCCCTTCAACATTCTCTAAACCATTTAAGAGTTCAAATAAATTATTTTGATCATCAAGATCAACACCGTAATCTGAAAGGTCTTGTGATATTAAGTTTATTTCTCTTACACCAGACTCTGCTAATCTCTGGGCCTCAGTAATAAGTGACTCTACAGATCTCGATCTAAGCCTTCCTCTAAGAGTTGGGATAATACAAAATGTACAATTTCTATTACAACCTTCTGAAATTTTCAGCCATGCAGTATAGAAAGGTGAAGTATTAAGCCTAGGGTCAAATTCTGTATGAATAAATTTAGGGATTTCAACAAATGACTTTTTTTCTAACTTATTATCTTCAAGAGCCTTTAGAAGTGGGACTATTTTATTATACTCTCCAGTTCCAATAAACATATCGACTTCGGGTAAACTTTTTTCTAGATCATCAGAGTATCTTTGTGCCATACAACCAGAAACAACTAACGCCTTACAACTTCCCTGCTCTTTGTCTTTATAGTCAGCAAGATCCAAAATTGTTTCAATTGACTCTTGTTTTGCGGCCTCTACAAATGAGCAAGTATTAACAACTATAACTTCTGCAGTTTCAGGTTCAGGTACAACTTTAAAGCCATCAAGCCCCATATACCCAAGCATAACTTGAGAATCTACTAGGTTTTTAGAACACCCTAGAGAAGTAAAAAATACGGTACGATTTTCAAACTTTGTTGTTTGCATAGAATTCCCTTAAATTTAATAATTGCTTGTGCTCTTTTAGTATAAAATCTTCCAATAATCAAAGGGTTGTGTAATATTTCAATGAATTAGTCGTTTGCTTTTCTTAACGATGAGAAAT
>NZ_JBFGYP010000278.1:0-1537 GCF_041587335.1 Halobacteriovorax sp. | reverse complement strand
ATTATACTATATAAATAGAAATTATTCGAAAGAAAACTGGAGAAATTTTGATAGACATTAAAGAAGTCGTTCAACATTCTGGTAAAAAGAAAGTTGTTGTTATAGATGATGAAGTCGTCACTCGTAAGGTTGTATCTAAAGCTCTTGAAGACGACTTTGACGTATATATTGTGACAAATATATTTGAGTCTATTCGCATTTGTGAAGTTCAAATGCCTGATGTAATACTACTTGATCTTCTTATGCCAAGTGTTGATGGATTTGAGATTTTAGAGCTTCTTAAAAACCATGCTGTTTTATGTGATATTCCAGTTGTCTGTATGAGCTCTAGTGAAGACTCAAGTGATAGGAAAAGAATTCGTAATCTTGGAGCGATTGGTTTCATAAAAAAACCTATCAGTGTTAAGACTCTAGCAGATGATATTAATCAAGTTCTTGAGTCTGTTACAAACGTCATTTCCTCAGTGAAAAATCACGTCGAGTTTATAACTACCTTTAACTCGCTAGAGAAAGATAAATACATTCTAAAAATACTCACGAATATCGCAGAAGATGAAAAAGTTATTTTCTTGTCGTGGGACAAAGGTGATTATTTCTATGAAGAAAATGAATTAATTAAGAAGTATATTGATGATGAAAGACTTATATTTTTAGAGACTAAGCCAAGTTTAATTACAAAGTTTTCTTATATGCAAGATTTGTCACCTCTTCTAGACGATATTACTCGTTTTACTGGAAGAAGATCAAGAGACATAACGTTAGTTATTGATGAAATTCGCAACTTGATCAATGACCAAAATTCAGATCGTGGAGTATCTCAGGCATATAAATTATCTCAAAACCTTCATAATAACTTTAAAAATGTTACTTATTTAAACTCCCGGCCAAGGAAGAATGATGAGCAGTTGTTTTTAAATAAAATTGGAAAAATCTTAGTCGGAAATAGATTGTAATGAAAACTAATTACTCTAGTATAGTCAGTATTGTTACAATTACAATTATCTGTTCTCTACTTACGGTAACATTCTATTTGAATATTCCTGAAAACTGGAAGTTTGAAAACCCTCTTGCAACATTTGTTGCAAATATTATGCTTTATTATTTAATTTTAATTTTTATTAGAACTTTTCTTTTACTTATATTGTCATTTTTGGAAGTAGTATTCTACAAAAGAAGCAAATTGATTGATATTTTTCCTCTCGTGACTATTATAATTCCCGCCTTTAACGAAGAAAAAGTTTTAACTCCTGCTATAGAGTCTGTACTTGAGATAGACTACCCAAATCTTGAGGTTCTTGTTGTGGACGATGGATCTACTGATGATACATTTATTGTAGCCAAAGAAATGGAGAAACATTCTCAAGTTAGAGTCATTCATCAAGCAAATGCAGGAAAGTCTGAGGCCTTAAATTATGGAATATCTGAGGCTTTAGGCGATTACTTTGTTTGTATGGATGCTGATAGTGTACTTAGTAAAAATATCCTTTTAGAAGCAATTCCATATTTTGAAGATGACCCAAACCTTGCGGCTGTTGCT
>NZ_JBFGYP010000277.1:0-1596 GCF_041587335.1 Halobacteriovorax sp. | reverse complement strand
TTAAGAATATTTCTAATTCACATTCCTCTAGCGGTAACTCTTGGACACTATTTTTCTTACGAAGGAATTTATTGGGCCGGATTTATTGCAAATATTCTGGGGGGAATGATTGGAACTGCCTTTTTAATCAAGTTAGTGAAAAGCTTCCCATCTGATAGTTCTATTTAAGTGTCTAAATTACAGACACTTAAGCTTTGCAAATAATACATAGTTTAATAAAACTGCCCTCTTAAGTGTTATAGTGTCGCAAATTCATTAGGAGCATTTGTGCAATTAAAGCTATCACTTATTTTCTTAGTTCTACTGACGTCATGTAGCGGAAGGTTTGAATCTATCTCTAATGATGGATCTAAAGCTATTTCCTCTAATATTTATGGAGGAGAGCGAGTGGATGAGGGCGAGTGGGAGAGCGTGGTCTCTATTTCAAAGCTCAACTCTGACCATGAAGTGGATCAGAGCTTCTGCACGGGAACTCTGATTGACGAGAGGACCGTCTTAAGTGCCGCTCACTGCTTTAAGAGAAATAAGCAGTACTACCTAAGAAGTTCAGTTATAACTACTCAAAATGTCGACGCTACAGAGAGAACTTATACTAAAATTAAAGATATTAGAATTCACCCAAATTACAAAGGTGAAGATTCTCCATTTGATTTTGCAATCATTGACCTAGAAGACAATGCAAGTATTGATCCTGATAAAATTATTTCACCTAGCTCAATTAGAGAAGTCTCTGTTGGTGATTCTGTTCACCTTGTGGGTTTTGGAAGAATTGAAGATGGCTCTAATGGTATAAAGTTTGAAGTTGGCACAAGCGTTAGAGAGAATCAAAGAGATGAATTCCTGGCCGGTGGAAATGGAAAAGATACATGTGCTGGAGACTCTGGAGGACCAGTATTTATAAAGAACGATAGTGGTCATTATGAGTTCTTTGGAGTGACTTCAAGGGCGCCAGATGACGCTGACTCTTACTGCGGCGATAAGACAGTCTATGGAAAAGTTTCAACTGCAATGAAGTGGGTAAGAGCTGAGAAGATTATTGATAGCGCTCTAAAAGCCGACTCATTTGAATCTATTGCCCTCTTAAAGAAAGCGAGTCTTGAGCTACCAAAATACTTCAAGACTTATAAGCTACTTGGAGAATATTACTTAAAATTTAATATGTTAAATGAAGCAGTCGTAAGCCTAATGGCCGCCTCATCTATGAAGCTTGATGATGTTCAAACCATTGACCTTTTAAGAGAAACTTATAATCGACTTGGAAGCGAAGACTCTGAAATCAATATGCTTAGAAGACTCCTCGTTTTAGAGCCAAGCAATCAACAATACTTTAAAAGACTAGAGTCTCTTGGACAAAAGAGTGCCGCAGAAATTTCTAGGGGAATAGGCTTTTTTAAAATGGAAAGTTATCACTTTGCAGTAATGGACCTCGAGCTACACAAAGAGGATGTGAGTGCAGCATTTATCTTGGCCTTTATAAAGCTTAGAGAATCTGAATTTGAAAGCTCTCTAGCTCTTCTTAGAAGTATTCCTGGAAACGCTCTTGGAATTATTAATCTAAGAGATAGTCGTGATGACACACTCTTAATGGCCGCAGTA
>NZ_JBFGYP010000276.1:0-1601 GCF_041587335.1 Halobacteriovorax sp. | reverse complement strand
TGTTAAAGAAAATTAAATATCTCAAAGGTTATTTTACAGAAGAAGCACCTCTTGAATTCTCTCAAGCGCAATTCAATGATAATATAGTAATTCCTAATTTTGAAAGAGTTGATACTCCTAAAGAGGACCAACTTCAATAGTTATCTTGAAAATGAATATAGAGGTTTGTCGTGAAGATAAGTACGCTAGAAGATGTTTTAGATGTCATTGATAATGGGTCTAACCTATTTATTCATGGAGCTGACGCAACACCGAAGCTCTTCGTAAAAAAGCTATTACAGAGATGTATAGATGATCGATTGAGTGGTATTTCTCTATACCATCTACACACTCATGGAATACTTGATGAAGAGATTCATAAGCTCAATGGAAAGGTAAAATTTAAGTGCTTTTTTGTAGGCGATAACCTTAGAAAGCATTTTGATTTTGAGACTGTTGATTATATCCCTTGTTTTCTTTCTGAGATCCCTTTTTTATTTGCTAATGGAAATTGTCCTATAGATGTTTGTGTCATTCAAGTGTCGCCTCCTGATAAGCATGGATATGTAACACTAGGAACATCAGTAGATGTCACTAAGTCTGCAGTTGATCATGCAAAAGTCGTTATCGCTCAAATTAATCCAAATATGCCTAGGGTTCACGGAGATGGATCTGTGCACGTAACAGAAATAGATTACTTTATAGAAAGTAATGAGGTCCTATATTCTGAACGATGTGAATTGATTACAGATGATGAGATGCGAATCGGTGAGTTAATCGCTTCTCTTATCGAAGATAGATCTACAATCCAATGTGGTATTGGTAATATTCCTAATGCTGTTCTAAAGTCCTTAACAGGCCATAAGGATCTTGGACTACATAGCGAGATGTGGACTAATGGTGCTATGGACTTAATAAAGAGTGGTGTTATCACTAATAAGTTTAAACAAATAATGCCTGGTAAGTCTGTTGCAGGCTTTCTAGTGGGGGATAAGGAGTTACATGAGTTTGTTGATGACAATGAAAATGTGCTTCTAAGAACTTCGGACTATGTTAATAATCCAGCAAATGTAAAACTTAATGATAAGACATGTGCTATTAATAGTGCTGTTGAGATTGATCTCACTGGGCAAATTTGCGCTGATTCAATTGGTAGTAGAATCATTTCTGGTGTTGGTGGACAAATGGACTTTATGCGAGGAGCTTTTCTTTCTAAGAATGGAAAAGCAATTATCGCAATTAACAGCCGTACTCGAAAAGGTCAGTCTAAGATTGTTTCTAGGTTAAAGTATGGTTCAGGAGTTGTTACAACTAGGGCCCATGCTGACTATATTGTTACTGAGAATGGGATTGCAAACCTTAGAGGTCTCTCGTTAAATGAGAGGGCAAAGGCCCTTATCTCTATTTCTCACCCCGATGAAAGAGAGAAATTATATAGAGAATGGTTTGCTATAAAACAACTTATTTAAATATTAATAAAAAAGGCCCAATCTAAATTGGGCCTTCTTTTTTGAGGTTAGGGGTGACTTCAAAATTAATTGAAGTTTGTTAATTAGTTTGTATCATTATCCTGAGGAGCTCTTTCATCTTCCTTTGGTGCCTTGAACTTTGTTCCACCCTTT
>NZ_JBFGYP010000275.1:0-1692 GCF_041587335.1 Halobacteriovorax sp. | reverse complement strand
TTCAATATCATTACTGCTAGTTCTAGCAAGCTTAAACGTAAGTGCTGGAGTTCAAAGAAAAGTTGTAAAGAATAAAACCTTAGTAAATAAAGACTGTGAAGCAACAGACTCATGTACGCTAAAGAGTCTAAGTCTAAAAGTTAGCGACTATATTGTTACAAGACAATCAGAGAAGTCTTATGGATCAAATGCCTACATTGCCTATGAAACTGAAGATGTTAAGCATCTAGAAGATTATGCAATCGTTCAATTTATCAAAGGCTGCGCATATAATGAAAAATTAAACGAGGACGGAACAACTGAAGTACACACGGGAGTCTCAAGAAAGTTCTTTGGGTCTTACTCTAAGTTTATTCATAAGGAGTGGGTAATAGACTCGATTGATAAAGACCCTATTTACAATAGCTCAGAGGTAAGTGACAGTCGTCATGAATACTACCGCTGGAATGAGAACCCTAATTCATATAGTGATAATGGAGAACACTACGTTCTTAGACGTTACCCTACTCATCCTAAGCTATATGTATCAGATTTGCCATCTACTTCATTTTACTCAGACTCTGTTGCTAAGAATACTAACTTAATCTTTAAAACTTGTGTTTATAAGACTAAAGATATTCCAAGAGAGCTAAATCCTACAGATATAAACTTTGCCGATCCACTTCTATGTATGAACTGGGAATCAAAGAATGTTTATAACTTCAAAACTAAGAAGTATGAAAAGAATAGATCTGTCGAAGAAACATGTAACGAACTATAATGAATAAGGATAAGAGGATTAGATCTTAATCCTCTTTATTTTTTTAAACTGGCCATTCTTTAGAATCATCAACATCTCCAAGATGTTCAGAAGCAAAATGATAAGCGAGCTGGCCTGGCTTTTTAAAAATAACAACTCCACCCATCTGTCTATGAACACCGGAATCCTTAAAGGATCCTTGCTCATAGCCTTTTTTCTTAAGAGCAAGCATTGCACTGAGAGACTTAGTATTGACTAAGTTTATAACCCCTCGATTCATTCCACAGGCATCAAATGTTGCAAGACTAGGGTCAGTATAAATCTCTGCATCTTGAACACCCATGACTTCTTTAAAGCTTTGGATGACGTATGGTTTTCCACTTCCGATGAAAATTATTTTATTATTAGGGTTTTTCTGTAGTTTTTGTAGATTCCAAATTTGATCCACATGAGACCTACATGAGATACAGCCAAAGTGTCTTACGAAAATTATAGTAATTGTTTTATTTTCTAAGAAGGTATTAAACTTTACTTCCTCACCTGCTTCATTAAAAACAGTTAAGCGCTTAAGAGTAAGTATATTAACTTTTTGCTGTAAAATTAAATCTCTAGTCTTCTTTTCATGTAATTCATTTGGTTTTGTCATTGGACTATCTTATGTCCCAAAAGTAACTCATGTCAATTGAGCGATTAGTTTACAGTTTGCTTAAATTTCAATTTAGAACATTGTATTATCATTTTTAGATTTTTCAGGAATAATTTGTAAGACATCCCAGTGTTCAACAATTTTACCATCTGCATCTAATCTAAATATATCAATACCAGCGTAGTTCACACCTTCAGGCCAAATCTGTAAGCAATGCAAAATAACACAGTCTCCATCTACAAAAGACCGTTTAAACTCTACTCTTTTTCCAGGATACTCATTTGCCATTCTTTCAAAGTATTCAATG
>NZ_JBFGYP010000274.1:0-1742 GCF_041587335.1 Halobacteriovorax sp. | reverse complement strand
TCATTCTCAAAGTCCACATCTTCAGCTCCGCCGTCGATCATCTCCATCATGAAGTCATCATTATCCATTTTTACTTCGCTCTTTTCGATTGCAAAAATTCCCTTTCGATCGAAAATAAATTGAAGACAGCCGTCCTTTCCAAGTGAGCCATTATACTTGTTAAAAGCAGCTCTAACTGAAGAAACTGTTCTTGTATTGTTATCAGTAGCAGTTTCAACAAATACAGCGACTCCATCAGGTCCGTAACCTTCGAAAGTTGTTTCAGTGTAATCTTCTCCACCTACTCCAGATCCCTTGTCTATCGCTCTTTGAATTGTGTCTTTAGGAAGGTTTTGACCTCTAGCGTTTTGAAGAGCTAGCCTTAGTCTTGGATTCATATCAGGGTCAGATCCACCACCAGTCTTCACTGCAACAGTGATCTCTTTAATAAGCTTAGTGAAAATCTTCCCTCTTTTTGCATCCTGGGCACCTTTACGATGTCTAATATTTGCCCATTTACTATGACCTGCCACAGTTAAACTCCTAATTGTATTTTATTAAGTTTAGGATACTAGCAAAATTTAAACGAAAGGAAAACACATGGAGAAATTGAAATTACTTAAGAGTTAATTCTTTTTCGATAACCTTAATTAGGTCATCTAAATCAAATGGCTTAGAGAAGAATTCCTTAGCACCTGCATCAAGAGCATCTTTAATTGATATATCGGCCTGTCCAGAAACAAAGAAGAAATCGGGTCTAATACTCGAATCCATTGAGTTAACCTCTTCTAGCACTAGCATTCCATTACCGTTAGGCATCTTATAGTCAGATACAACAACATCAAATTTATTATTGCGAATCTTCTCTATAGCATCAACACCACAGTCAGCAGTCATAGTTTGATATCCGTAGTAGTTAAACTCTTCTTCCATCAACTCAAGAATGTCTGGTTCATCATCAACGATGAGAACCGTATACTTGTTGCGCTCAATCATAGAACTATATTACTCGCGAATAGCACTTTTGGAAACCTTAGAGGTAAGAAAAATTACCAATAAAGTTAAACATAATGCATAGAGACCAAAGTTGAAAATGAAGTAGATTGTATAGGCTACAGCCCTTATTAGAGCTTGAAGCAGAGGGTGCTCCATAATGTATGGTACATATAGCGGGGCCGTTTTATAGTAAAAGTCCACAAAACTCTGGCCTAATTTTACCTTTAGAAGGTAGTGGTCACGAATATATCTGAAATAATCCAATACATAATGTTGCTCCATAAACCCTGCTGAAATGAAGTAGCATTGATTCTTTTCAAGAAATTCAGCAATATCTAGTGGAGTTGCACTTAAGGGACTTGATAATGGAGTATAGAATCCGTAGTAATCTCTTACTGCAAAAGAAATATTATAAGTTCTATTATTTGTTAGATTCTTGGCCTCAAAACTTCCACTGGCCTCGGGAGTAACATCGTCATCTATTGAAAGAATCTCATTCACACCTGCTAGGCCAAAACTGCTGTTGTAACTGCTAATATCGAATATTGCGATATCTCTAAAGTTGTTTTGAATTGCAGAGATAGTGTAGTAAAACTTCAGTCTCTCATCACCTTTCTCAACACTATTTAAAGAAGTAGTAACAGATGAGTCATAAACGGCACCACTAATATTTAACTCTACAAAAATACCGTCAGTACCACTTGTAGGGTCAGAAATAGAGGTATCGACAGCAGTTTGAGACAGGTATAAATAAGTTGTCACTGTTA
>NZ_JBFGYP010000273.1:0-1815 GCF_041587335.1 Halobacteriovorax sp. | reverse complement strand
GAACCTCCACCGATAACGGTAGAAACACCACAAGCGATACCTGCTCCAACAAAGCCTACAGCAACACCAACCTCACTACCATCTGCAACAGGAGTATTGACTTCATACGAAGAGTTTCCACCACCATCGTTATAGGCATAAGTAAAATTCATCTTTAGACTATAGTTATAAACGGGACTACCCATTTCATCACGAGCAAGCTTTGGAATAACATAACTTGTATATGGATCATATCTATCCGAAACAATTTGTATGTTTTCATTGCTACATTCATTACTGAGGGACTCTTTAACAAGTTTTAAATTATTTAAAGCAGTTATAATTTCTGATACTTTTACAGCTGAAAATTCACTTAAATTTTTTGAGAGATAGTATAATTCCGAAATATCAGAGCTTTCAGAGTCTATTGAACCAGATAGCTCTGTAAGTAATAAATAATCCAGATAACTCTGCTCTATCAACTCTTGACTTATGACTTGCCTAGACAAAGATCTTCTATAATAAAAATCAGATACTCTTCGCTCATGAGAATTTTTGAACTCTTTCTCATACATACTCGCCCTATCACTCAAGTGCTTTTTTACATTTGATAAGGCCTCGTCATACTTTCCTGCGTAAGATTGAAAACTATAGAGAATAAGAGAGAGCACTAAAAGTAATCTACTCACCAAGCACCTCGAGCGCCGTAAGAGCAACTTTGAAGTTAGTAACAATTTCGCTAAACTTTAAAGAACTTTTCTTACTGATTTCAAGCTTTGTAACTGTAAATATACTATTATTAATTCCGAGAGCATCTCTGAAGTCCTCAGCTCTAATTCTTTCATTATTAATAATAATAGTATTAATCATCTTTTGAGCTGGATTTCGATTTTTTCTAACGATTTGATCATTAAGAGAATGAGGAAATACTGTCGGAGCATATGAACTATTGATATTTAAATCTGCAAAGAAGTCATTTCTCAAACTAGTAACTCCACCAACTTCACATACAGGAATTTCAGCATACTTAGGATTAAGTTCACTATAGTAGAGCTTACTTATTTCACGGTAGTCTAAACACTCAATAGCAAGCTCTTCAACAAGAACAGATAGTCTCTCTTCCCCAAAGTCTATTTGCTTAAGGATCTGCTGGTGAGCAGATTCAATAGATGATTCCTCAAGAAGCTTTAAAATGGAAACAAGAACTTTAATATCTTTTTTCAAGTACTTTAAAGACTTAGAGCTTCTATCATTTATTTCTCTCAAAAGACTATTCTCTAGAAAATCTTTAAATTCCTTTACAACCTCTTTATCTGTTATCGCTAACATCTCTAAAAAATCTATATCGAATTCATCATATGAAAAATCAACTCGACCAGCTAAGTATGAAAATAGCTCTAACTTATTTTTATGAAATAATCTTTCTAAATGAAACCTTATGAGATTCTTTCCAAGTCTACTTTTTAAGTTTGTTAGCTCTTTAACCGAAGCTATACTTTCTTTAATGAATTCTTCAGAGCTAACACTACCTTTTGCGCCAGTGCGGGCTAAAAGCTCAGACTTACTCTCATTGACCCTTCCCACCTCAGCAGAATGCCCCGAAGAAGTACTACAGTCCCTTATCTTTAACCCAAACCTTAGGGAGTCCTTTCCGCCTCTACCAGCACTTCCTGGCTGGCCAGGATTACCATACTCACCCGCAAGACCACCTTCACCACCTAGGCCTGGCACTGAAATTATAGAAACCTTACTGTTTGAAATATCATCAGTTCTAAGTATTACCTCAATATTATTTCCACCGTTTCCACCACGGCCACCATCTCCACCAAGTCCGGG
>NZ_JBFGYP010000272.1:0-1818 GCF_041587335.1 Halobacteriovorax sp. | reverse complement strand
GGAGATACATATGACACATCCTTTAGGACGTTGGGCCGTACTTGATATCGAAACAACAGGTATTGACCCTAATTATGATCAAATCATTGACGTAGGTTATCTTCAGTATGAAGGAACGACTCTTATTCGTAAGTATAGCTCCCTTGTTCAATATGATGGAAAGCTGTCCCAATTCATTAAAAAACTCACTGGGATAGACTCTAAAATGCTATTGAATGCTCCTAGCTGGCAGGTTGTCTCACCTGAAGTTATGGATGTATTTGGTCACCATATTATTGCTCACAACGCTGAATTTGAAAGATCATTTTTAAGTGATCATTTTGCTAAGATAGATGATGGCAGTGGAAGAGAGTCGTACGAAGATAGCCTTTATTTCCTCTCTTTATTATTTCCAAATATGTCTTCTCTTAAGTTAGAGAACTTTATTTGTGATTGGAAGATTGCAGATCATGAAGAACACAGGGGATTTCAAGACTCTGTCGATTTACTTAAAGTTCTCATTATTGCTGTAGCGACAGTTAGAAGAGACGCTGCTCTTCAATTAACTGTGAATAGCTTATTTAAGAAATATAATTTAACTGAGTATTGGTACTATAGCTTTTTTAGCCTTACCGATGAGGAGTTAGAAGAACTTGCTGAGAGTGTTGAACTTGATATCAATTATCACTGTGACATTGCTTGGGAGACGATTCACCCAGTTAATGAAAAGGTCGATGCTGGACAAAAGTTATTTTCCCTAGATTTTAGCGGTGACAATATAAAGAATATTTTTAGGGATGAAGAAAGTGTTAAGCAAAAGACTCCTTTCTACCGCTATAGACAATCACAGGAGACCCTAGCTCTTAGAGTGGGGCAATCTTTTAAGAATAAAATTCACTCCTTGATTCAAGCTCCAACAGGGACAGGGAAAACGTTAGGATATTTAATTCCTTCCGCTCTCTTCGCTCTTTCTGAACAAAAACAAGTTCTAGTTGCGACAGGAACTAAAACTCTTCAGCACCAGGCGGTGTCTAAAGATGTTCCTCAATTGAGAAAGTTACTTGGACTCAATGATGATGAGTTAAAAGTTAGGCAATTGATTGGATCTGGAAACCATCTCTGTGAGCTGCTCTTTAGACAGAGTGTAGAGGAAGAGGACCTGCTTACAAATACTAAAGACTTTAAAGAAAAATACACTGATATGTTCTTTGATCTAGTTTTCTTTTATAACTCTAGAGCTCATGTAGATGATCAAATAACGAGAGGTGACCTTCCATTTGTAATGAAGAGAAAAATTGAAGACTTCTCTACAAAAGAAAACGATATCACCGTAGATTTTAGATCTTGCACTGGACAGAGTTGTCCGTTTAAAGGTGATTGCTCATATATAAAAGGATTAAGAGAAGCAAAAGACGCCAATATTATTGTTGGTAACCATGCTCTAATGTTCTCATGGCCTAGAAGCTTTCCAAGACCAGCTTATGTGGTTGTAGATGAAGCTCATAAAGTTGAAGGTGAGACTACGAGTGCTTTTACTTATGAAGTTTCTGAATCCGATTTAAATTCTTTAAATAAGGCGCTAATTCATAATCAAGGTATTGGTTCTTTATTTTATTTACTCGCTCAGCATGAAACAACTGAGGGAGAGAGTACTGGAGTGATCACAAATATCAGAGGTGAAGTTACTAACACACAACAACTTCTCCAAGATCACTTAAATGGACTTCCTACAGTTGTAGAGAGCTATTTCAAAAAGCGTCCTCGCTACACTGATATCTTTTGGAATGAAGCTCCAATGATCAATAGAAAGAGAACTGATGAGCTTGGTATGGCCATCTT
>NZ_JBFGYP010000271.1:0-1821 GCF_041587335.1 Halobacteriovorax sp. | reverse complement strand
TGTAAGTGGCTCTAAGTTTCCAAGTGGAGGATTATGTACTGCTGGTTATAGTGTTGCTAATGAAGAGGCAAAAGATCTAATGACCTATATTAATAATCATTTAAAGATCTGTGATAATGAAGCTACAGATTTTCAATTTGTTACACTTGCTAAGCAGATGCCTTCAATGAATGAGAGAATTGAAGGTGCTTATAAAATGACAAGAGATTTTGTAAATCACATTCAAGAAGTCCTACCAAGTTCAAAAATTAACTTTGTTTCAGAAGAATTAGCGAATAATGGCTTCACTCCTTCTGTATTTTCACTAGATCTTCCAACAAAAGGTAATACAGCTCAAGAGAGAGAAGCTCATAAGAGAGACTTAAATCTGAAGCTTATAAACCTAATGATTAAAGAGATACCACTAGAGAGTAAATTCTGTGTAAGTTATGGACAACTTAAGGGATGTTATTGGACTATTCCAGCAACTTCTACACAGGGAACTACTAAAGAGGGGGATAAAGACTATATCGTTAGAGTTTCAATGTCTCCTGAGCTAGATTTAGACCTTCATAAGCAGGTCTTTACGCAGTTTTGCTCTGAATATATAAACGCTTAAGATCTTTTATACTTATCACTAGTTTAGAGGGGGGAGGTTTTATGACCTCTCCTTATTCACTAGAGCTCTCAAGAATTTCAATCTTATCAATAGTTACCGTAAAAGATGATTTCGTATCATCACCATCTGCACTCATCCATATTCCTATTACATCTTTTAAGTTTAATGGAGTCGTATATTCTATTTTTGAATTTTTAAATGGAGCAGCTACTGACTCATAGAAGTGAGAACTTAGAGGATGCTCTCTTGATTTAAAAGTAGGAGGGGTCGTATAGAAAATAAAGCTATGTATTTTATCAAAACCGCCTTTTTCTTTAGCCAAGGTATCTAATTCTACTAGCCACTTTGGAGCTAGGGCCTTTTGAAAGAAGTTAAGAGTATTTTCTCCCTTTAAAATTAAACCAACTCTTAAAGGGAAATCATCTGCCCCTTCGTTTCCAGGTTCAAGGCCACTATAATTGATATCGCCTTCAACTCTTGCTTTAATAAACAAGCTCTCTATATGAGTAGTTTTTTTGAATGGAAAAACTAATGCTGAAGATGAACTGTTAACAGTAACCTTTAAGGAGTTATTAACATTAGTAATTTTATTAGAGGGGATTTTTGAATAGGTTACTGTCTGCCATTTATTAGTATCTAGCTCTAGATTTAAAGCAAATGTTAAAGGTAGGTGAAGTATCATTACTACAATTATAAAGAATGACTTCATTGTTAAACCTTTGCTTTAGATAATTTTAAAAATTGGTACTTATTCTTTTTTATACTTCTCTAACTCTGCTAGGAGCCAGTCTTTAGTTTCCACAACTTTTCCATCTGAAAACTTAATCTTATAGCTCTTTCCTGAGAATGAAGACTTACTTGCAATTTTTTTAATGAATAACTTTGCTGTCCAGTCTTTCTTGTCTGGAGAAAACCAGCTAGATAGAGCGCTATTTAATTTTCTATTTAAGTGCTCTGATGCTTCTTTAGAGGAGTGTTCTGAACCATTTCTAATGAAGGTTCCTTTGCTTTTAGAAATTTGTAATATTAGGTAGTCAATTTTCTTCTTTTCTTCACTCCACTCCGCCATAGAGTTTAGAGAAAATAGTATTAAGAAAAATATAGTTAGCTTTTTCATATGACCTTTTAGCTGAAGATACATCTAGTGTTAATTATATATCTTTTTGAAATTGAGGCAATCTATGTGGCCGTCGGAGATAAATCAAAAAAATTAAGTAAAGTTT
>NZ_JBFGYP010000270.1:0-1933 GCF_041587335.1 Halobacteriovorax sp. | reverse complement strand
TAGTCTTTCAGGTCGATAAATTCAAATTTAGTCACATCAACTAAACCTTTATCTGTGATTTTTAAAGAAGGGATTACTGGAAGTGCCAGAAATGCCATTTGTATAAAAGGCTCATTTAAGTGAACATCGACCTCTTTACAAGCTTTCTTTAGTTCTATAATTCCTTCAGTTAGAACCTCTGCAGTCTCTAAGCTAAGTAGGCCAGCAATAGGCAAGGCCAGTGAAGCCGTTACTTTTCCATCTTTCACAACGCAAAAACCACCGCCCATCTCTATGAGCTTATTGGCCGCAATTGTCATATCACTTTCATCTTCACCAATGATAATAATATTGTGAGAGTCGTGTGCCACTGATGATGCAATGGCACCATTAGAAAGTCCTGACCCTTTTACAAGACCTAGAGCAGGCTTAGAGCCTTTTCCATATCTTTCTATTACACATATTTTCTTAATATCATCACTCTCAAATTTTTCACCGTCATAGTTAATCTTTAAGTGATTCGTTATAATTTCATCTTTTACAATTTCAATAACGTTATAAGTTCCTTTGCTAAACTCAAATTTAATCTCATCCTTTGAAAGTACTTTTCTCTTCATCGTATTTTCAATTGGAGGAGAAGATTTTTTAAGGTTATCTTTTAAAGATTCTTCAATCTTTAATTCTTTAACAGGGATACCTTTCATAAAGACATCACTGATTTCAACATTCTTATAATCACTTAATAGCACAATGTCGGCCTGCTTTCCTGGAGCAATTAGTCCTATTCTCTTAAGACCAAAATGTTTAGCTGCAGAGTAAGAGCTAAGCCTATATGCAACGTGTGGCTCAATTCCAATTTCATTAATCATCTTTTTGATAAGATAGTTAATATGGCCTTCATTGAAAATTTCATATGGATTTCTATCATCTGTACACAATAGACACTGACAAGAGTTAAAATCAGTAACAAGAGGAGCAAGAGTTTTTAAGTTCTTTGCAACTGAACCTTCTCTAATGATTAAGGCCATACCCTTTGAAAGCTTTTCTCTTCCTTCTTCTTGAGTAATTGTTTCATGACAGTTCTGTATTCCTGCCGCAATATAAGCATTTAAGTCTTTTCCTTGAACAAGAGGGCAGTGTCCATCGAGATTCATCTCTTGGAACTCTTCGACTTTATCTAGCACATCATCAAATGCATTAATGACTCCTGGGAAGTTCATCATTTCTGCAAGACCTAGAACATTAGGGTGGTTCTTATAGGCCTTCATTTTTTCAAGTGGAAATGGTCCACCATTAGTTTCAAACCCTGGAAGAGCTGGTACACAAGAACTAACTTGTACGAATAGGTTTTGCTTCATCAGCTCACTACATCTTAAAAACCAGCTAAATCCCTTATCTCCCATAACGTTAGTTATTTCATGAGGGTCACAGATCGCTGTCGTTGTACCTAGAGGAAGTGTAAGCCTTTCAAACTCAAAAGGGTGCATCATTGAAGATTCAATATGTAGGTGACCATCAATGAAGCCTGGAACTGCAACTGCTCCCTTAGCATCGATGACTCTTTTAGCTTTTTGATCTAAGTATTCAAGTCCTGTCCCAGCAATTGTCTTTCCAGCAATGGCGATTGCACTCTCGTTGATACCACCATTAACTAAGTCCATAACCTTAACATTCTTAATAAGAATATCTATTTCTCCATCACCTCGGGCAACACTAAGTACGTGCTTTAACTCTTCTCTGGTAAGTTGTTGAGTACTCTTTGATTGAATCATCTCTAGTCCTTTAAAATATAATTTTTAGCAATAGCACAAATAGAGTCATCCTTAGATGTATAGCATGATCTCTTAGCATAACTAGTGGCGTGCTCTTCTTTTCCTAGTGCTTTATAATAATATGCAATCTTCAAACAAGTAACAAGAGAGCTCTCTTCACAAGACTTAGAGGCCTCTCGAAT
>NZ_JBFGYP010000269.1:0-1955 GCF_041587335.1 Halobacteriovorax sp. | reverse complement strand
TTTGCTTACCATGACATGATTTCACATGTTCCATTATTCGTTCATCCAAACCCTAAAAATGTACTTGTAATAGGTGGTGGAGACGGAGGAACTGCAAGAGAAGTCATTCGACACTCAAGCGTAGAGAAATGTACAATGGTTGAAATCGATAAAATGGTTGTAGACGCATGTATTGAGCATATCCCTCAGACGGCAAAAGATCTGACGGGAGATAAAATAAACCTTATCATTGGTGATGGTGTTAAGTTTGTTAAAGAAACGAAAGAAAAGTTTGATGTAATTCTAGTAGACTCTACAGACCCAATTGGTCCTGCTACTCCACTTTTTGGTACTGAGTTCTATGAAGATCTAAAGAAGTGCCTAAGTGAAGACGGAATTGTTGTATCTCAAGGAGAATCTCCTTGGTACCAAACAGATATCCAAAAGGGATTGATTAAAATCCTTGATAGTGTATTCAATGATGTATTCCTTTATACTTTTTCAAATCTCACATACCCTGGTTCACTTTGGTCATTTACATTTGCTACAAAGAAGTATCATCCAGTAAAAGACTTTGACTCTTCAAGAGTTGAAAAATCAGGACTAGATTTTGATTACTACAATAAGGGAATTCATTCAGCGGCTTTTGCATTGCCAAGCTTTATAAAAAAGAATTTAGACGGCTTAATAAAGAATGACTAAAAAGTACTGGCTCATGAAAACTGAGCCTGACACTTTTTCAATTGACGACCTAAACGGTAGACCTGATAAAACAGAAAGCTGGGATGGGGTCAGAAATTATCAGGCAAGGAACTTCATGCGTGATGATATGAAAATAGGAGACCTCGTACTCCTCTACCATTCTAGCTGTAAAGTTCCAGGAATTGCAGGAATAGCAAAAGTAGTAAGAGAGTCTCACCCTGACCATACGTCCTGGGACAAAAAGTCCGCGTATTACGACCCTAAATCATCGAAGGAAGAGCCCAGATGGTTTATGGTCGCGATTAAGTTCCAAAAGAAGTTTAAAACCTACTTACCTTTAACAAAACTTAAGAATATTGAGCAACTAAGAGACATGGTACTTCTAAAGAAAGGGAGCAGGCTCTCAATTCAGCCAGTAACGAAAGAAGAATTTGATTTCATCAATAAACTTATTTAATTTAAATTAAGTCTCAAGATATACTCACTTATTTACGATAAGTTTATATATTAACATTATCCAGTTGGTGTTCAACAATTGCAGGGCCTACTATTTTTGATTAGGTTCTTTTTAACTACGCTCTTATATATATTGGAGATATACTGAATAAATAATGGAAACTAAAAAGAAGCTCCTATACATTTATTCTCTATCTCTATTCCTTGTACTAATAACCCTGGTTATCTTTGCTCGTTTTGTTTTTTATTCAGAATTTAAAGACTTAGAATATAGAAAAATTGATCAAATAAATGAACTTGTTCGAAAAGAAATTCTAAAAGACCTAGGTCAGTTAAGTTTTAAAAATAAGGAATGGTCAACTAGACAAGAGAACTACAACACACTTAAATCTAAAGATTATAAAAAGTTTGAAACAAATTTAAACCTTTCGGCCCTAAGAAGTTTAAATATAGACCTCATTCTATATGGTAGTAATACAAAGTTTCTAGATGGATTTAATTTGGGATATGACCATGATAAAAACTCCATAGGACTACAAAGAATCCCCTCCAAACTCATCGATAAGATTAATAAAAGTAATGCACTTTCTGGAAATAAAAGAACTCTAGAGATTTTTAACTTTGGAGATCATGGTAGCTGGTTAATCTCCCACTTACCCGTAACAGATCGGTACGGCGTCGAAGAGAGCGCTGGCCAATTGATCATGGGTAAGAAGCTAGATCAATCATACCTTGAGAAGTTGAGTCATAAGTTAGGTATAAACATAAAAATAAAAGGCATAAAAAAGACAGTAGATAGTGTTAAGTATAAGGTTGAT
>NZ_JBFGYP010000268.1:0-1969 GCF_041587335.1 Halobacteriovorax sp. | reverse complement strand
TTTATTGCTCCGGTAGAAAGTATTTTTTCATAAGTACGATCTATCATAATCTCTTTTAGAGCTTTATCAAACTTATCACTTAAGTTTTTTCCTTCATTTCCTTTCTTAAATACAAGAGTTACCCTGTCCGAAGAGACCGGACTATAGCGGTTATACTTTATATTATCACTAAGACTTAGTTTCTTTATAGAATCATTAGATGTTTCAATTTCACCAATAAATAAATCGACTCTTTTCTTATCTAGTAACTGTAAGCAAGTTTCGTCTGAGTCAGCTTTGATGCGGCTCCAATTCATACTTGTGATATAGTCTTCAGGGTAAGTATACCCATCAGTTGTACATACTTTGGCATTTTTAATTTTCCTGAAATCATGGCCAACTCTTTCATAGATATACATTTCTTTAATATAGAAGTCTGTTATGGGCTCATACTTAGAGAGGTCTCGAGACTCCATTGCAGGGAATAGACCATCAATATTTCCCTCGTCGAGCTCCTTGTATGCCCTCTTTGGAGGAAAGAGGACAATCTCTATCTCTACATCACTTTTTCGCGCCAATGTAGATATTAGCTCCACAAAGGCACCATCTGTATTAGATCTAATATATTTTGGGATTAGGAAAGTTCCAATTCTAACCTTTCGTGGAGCTTCGGCCAAGGAAAGATTACTCAATAAAAAGAAAGCTATTAATATTTTTTTCATAAACCAATATTAAGGGCAAACTAGAAGTTATGGAACTCAAGCTTTCTTCACTTATCTCCATAACTAGCTAATTTAAATGACCTTTTTTCATAATAGCTCAATAAGTATTCTGAATTAAAAAGAAGTAAAGAACTTAACTTTACTTTTCTTTACCTGGTAAAATAGATTCAAACTCTCCACTCATCATCATTTTCTTTAGTGCGAAATCGAATTTCTGACTGAAAATCTTGCCTCTTTCTGATTCGGAAAAAGCGAAATATACATTTTGAGTAGAAATGGGCGTATTCTTATTGTAGTAAACCTTATCTATTAAATTTGAAGATTTTAAAGCAGATAAAGCTGTTACTTCCTCTCCAATAAATAGTTGTACTCTTCCTATCTTAAGCAGTTCTAAGCAATGTTGATCCGATTTGGCATAGTAAAGCTTCCAGCTCTTACTCTCTAAAACTTCTTTCGTATATGGGTAGCCTCTAGTCAGACACGCTTTAGGATTTTTAATCTTCTTATAGTCTGATTCTTTTAACTGGAAAATAAAATCTTCTTTAAGGTAGAAGTTAGATGTCTTATAAACATTACCGGCGTTCATAGAATCTAGAGCGGGAAAGTATCCATCAACATTCCCTTCGATGAATGTATTTAATGATCTCTTTGCTGGATAAATCTTCAACTCGAGTTCATAACCTGCGTTTCGAGCAAGACTTTTAGCAAGCTCTACAAACTCACCAGAATTTGCTGACTCTATATAGCGAGGAATCAAAAAGGTAGCGAGTGTCACCTTCTCTTTTCCAAAAATACTAGAAGAAGAAAGTAACAACAAAAGTAGAATTAGCTTATTCATCATTTATTCTTCTCCTAGCTATTATTTAGCTATCAGCATGTGTTTTAGAAACAATTTCATAAACATTTCTAGAAATACTTTTTTCAGCTAAGATTCTTTCTAGAGACTCTTTCACAAGAGCTTTTAGATCTGATGGAAGTCTCTTATAATCTTTAAAGCTTCCAGCAAGTCTAGATGCCATTTGTGGGTTCAGTTTATCTATATCAATAATTTGATCTGTGATAAATTTGTATCCTTCACCTGATTTTGAGTGAAACTCAACTGAGTTGCCAGTAAATGTTCCAACTAGAGATCTTACTAAGTTTGGCACAGACTTATCGTAAACCTCATTGCTAAGTAATTCTTTAACTCTACTTAATGTTTTATCCCCAGGAGCACTAGATTGAGCAGTAAGCCACTTTTGCATAACAAGAGTTTCATGCTTCCATTT
>NZ_JBFGYP010000267.1:0-2048 GCF_041587335.1 Halobacteriovorax sp. | reverse complement strand
TGCAAGAACATATGCGTGTGGATAGAAAACTAGACCTTGAGGTCATAAATAATGGAAATGGTAATACGCTACCAATTCCTGCAACTTTTATAATAGGAAAAGATGGTAAAGTGACTTGGAGTTATGTTGACGTAGACTACAGAACTCGTTCAGAACCTAGTGACATTATCGAAGAACTAAAGAAAATTAAATAAAGCACTAAATTAGATTTAATTAGGAAGGTTTCTTTACTCATTTGTTAATAAATATATTCATTTTCTTCTAATTATTCCGAAGAGATGGCTATGCCAATGAGTAAAGAATCTTTTCATAAACTATTAAAGTTAGCCACTGCAAATGGAGTGAGCGATATTCACCTAAGAGAAGGCGAAAATCCTTACTTTAGAATGAAAGGTGGATTAAAGAAAATAAAAGCAGATCCTTTATCAAAAGAAGACATGCTCACCATATGCAAAGTAATAATCCCCGATCAAGATATTCTAAAAAGTATTGATACCTTAAAAGAGTATGATGGCTCATACCAACTTGGGAAGATTTGTAGGGTGCGCATAAGCCTATTAAAGTTCCAAGGACGTATTGCAATCATTATGCGTGTAATAAATATCAAAGTGCCCACTATGGCAGAACTCGGCCTTCCTGCGGCCCTTAAAGGTTTTGTTAATGCAAAACGTGGCTTAGTTCTTGTTACAGGTGTGACTGGTTCGGGAAAGAGTTCGACCTTGGCATCTATAATTCAAGAGATAAATAGAACAAGAGAAGAGCACATTCTCACAATTGAAGATCCTATTGAATTCATCTTTACATCTGAGAAATCAAGAATTACTCAGAGAGAACTTGGTGAAGATACTGACAGTTTTAAAGATGCACTTAGAGGCGCTCTAAGACAAGATCCAGACATTATAGTGATTGGGGAACTTAGAGACGCAGAGACTATTCAAATATCTATGAAAGCAGCAGAAACAGGACATCTAGTCTTTGCGACTGTACATACAACCAATGCCCCTGCGACGATAAATCGAATTGTTTCTATGTTTCCACCTGAAGAGCAGGATAACGTGAAATTGAGACTATCAGAATGCCTCTTTGGGTCTATTAGCCAGCGCCTTCTTCCAACGATGGATGGTAAAGGCAGAATATGTGCTCAAGAAATTATGGTAAATAAAGTAGGAATTCAAGACTGCATAAGTGGCAAAGAACCTCTTTCTAAAATGTATATCACCATTGAAAAGTCTAAAGGTGAAATGCAATCTTTTGATCAGCACTTAACTAACCTCTACAAGGAAAAAAGTATTTCTTTTGAAGTTGCTAGCGGAGCAGCATCCTCACCTTCTAACTTTGAACGAAACTTAGAGTTTGGTGGTAGTGATAAAGAAGAGCAAGATAGTGCTGAAGAAAAAGTTTCAACTAATGAATCTAAAGAGTCACAAGAGATTGAAGATAATTCAGGCGGAGACCTTTCCCTAGATATCGCCTAGGGAAGAACAGCTTCCGCTATAACAAATAACTATCTACCTTTAACTTTATCTCCATCTTTATTCTTAATTATTGGTTTATTACGAACGCAGAGTAGCTTATTTCCGGACTCTTGACAGGTACCACGATAGACATCTAGATGATGATCTCTATATTCACAAGAATCACTTTTCTTTTTTAATTCACAAGCGACCCAAGGAGCACCGGCCTGTACTCCTGCATGAGCAAGAGCAAAATCAGAACTTAGCAGAAGTAAAAATGTTAAAATAAATCGTATCATCTTTTTCCACCTTTTCTAGGCTCATGACCAGGAGGAGGCCCTCTACGTTTTGAATGATCAATAACTGATGCATCACATGCTTCACCAGTGCCATCATTTTGAACAACACAACCAGTCTCACCTTTAAAGCAGCCAATAAATAAGTTCTCACCAGCGCTTGCCACATGATAATGATAACCTCTAACCTCATCGTAATGACCTCTACATTCATCTAAGTCAGAAGGCTCAATACCATCTCCATTGAGCATCTCGTGGATACCAAAACCGTCCATTGCATAACCAATGAGCTTTGCAT
>NZ_JBFGYP010000266.1:0-2052 GCF_041587335.1 Halobacteriovorax sp. | reverse complement strand
TTTCCATTCCTAATAGGAAAGAGAAAGTTTATGTACGGTCAAAAAGTTATGGCCATGAGTGACCGTGGAATGACTTTAGGTTATATCAATTCAGTTCCATACGAAGTTCCATTTGATAAGAGTATGTTACCTCTTAAGAGTATTAGTAAGGTTGCTACTGACGAAGATGTTCATGAGCAAAGAAGTTACTATCTAAAAGAGAAAGAAGCAGAAAACTTTTGTAAGAACTTAATTGAAACACATAAATTAGATATGAACTTAACTCACGTTGAGTTTATTCAATTTGGTAAGAAGGCCGTATTCTATTTTAATGCTCCAGCGAGAGTAGACTTTAGAAACTTAGTTAAAGACTTAGTTGCTGATTTAAAAATGAGAATTGAGCTAAGACAAATCTCAGTGAGAGATAGGGCCGCGGCGATTGGAGCAATTGGTGTTTGTGGACTACAAACATGTTGCTCAAGTTTTTTAAAAAATTACGGGAACGTAAGTATAAAAATGGCAAAGAATCAAAACCTTGCCCTTATCCCGAGTAAGATCAACGGAATCTGTGGTCAGATTAAATGCTGTATCAAGTATGAAGATGATGTTTACTCTCAAAAAAGAACACTACTTCCTAAGGAAGGAATTTTCTTAAAAGCTAAAAACGGTGATATCGGTAGAGTACAAAAGCTACACCTACTAGTTGAACAATTTGATATGATTACAGAGAAAGGTCAAATCAGACGTTACTCAGTTAATCAATTTGTTAAAGATGATTGCAAGCCACCTAAGGATTGGAAGTTTCCAAATGACCTTAGACACATTGTAAATGAGACAAGCACAGTAATCGGTCTTACAGACGAAGAGCAGAGAAAGTCAGAAGAGTTCTTAAAAAAGTATAGTGAAGAAAATGGCGACAGCGTTGTAGAAGTTTTCGTAGATGACTCTGATGATGACAATAGCTTAGAAGAGCTCAATAGCCTTGAAGGTGAGATTCAGGTTAAGACTGAAAAGAAAAATAAGAGACCACAAAACAAAAGACCAAATAATAGGAATAGAAATAATCCTAAGCAAAACAATGAGAAGAAAGCTTCTTCTACTGATGAAAATACTTCAAAACCACCTCAGAAAAAGAAGTATAGACCTAAGAAGAAGAAACCATTTAAAAAACCTGAATAAACAATATGAAGATACTTCACACAAGCGACTGGCACTTAGGTAAGAAATTATATAAGGTCAGTCGTATTAAAGAACAAGAGCTCTTTCTCAACTGGTTATCAAAATATATAATCCATGAAAATATAGATATTCTCTTAATCAGTGGAGATATATTTGATGTACCGACACCACCAAACGAAGCACTGAAGCTCTACTTTAATTTTTTAAAGTCATTATCAGAAAAAAAACAAATACCAATTTTTATAATTGGTGGAAATCATGACAGCTCTAATTTCTTAGAAGCACCTGCACCTTTTTTAGAACTTAATAACATTCATGTTGTTGGAAACTTAAATGAGTTAGCAAAAGATAACTATTCCCCATACGTTCATAATATAGATATTAACGGCGAAGAAGTCTCTATATGCTTACTGCCTTACTTTAGGACTCACGAGCTATTTAACCTCGCAAAGAATTGGAATATTGATATTGAAGAAGGTCTACTTCCAGTTATAGAAGAAGCACTCAAGAGATTATCTTCAAAATCAACTGGTAAGAAGATCCTTATGTCTCATCACCTCTTTGGAAGTTATGAAGAAGCAGGATCAGAGCAAGGACTTAACTTATCTGGAATAGACTCTATTCCAACTAAAGTACTAGGAGACTTTGATTATGTGGCATTAGGCCATATTCATAAAGCTCAAACAGTCAGAAAAGAATCTCCTATTGTTCACTACAGTGGATCTCCCCTGGCCTTTCGCTTTAGTGAAACGTCAACTAAAGAAGTATCTATAGTGAGTATAGAAAATGGAGATTTATCTTTTGAAAGAACTCCCATAGAAGAGTTTGATAAATTACTTAGAATAAATTGCTCCAAAGAAGAAATTGAAGAATACAAAGAGCAAATCATTACGA
>NZ_JBFGYP010000265.1:0-2061 GCF_041587335.1 Halobacteriovorax sp. | reverse complement strand
CATAACGTTTCTACTCGCAATTGGTGGTGGATCTGTAATGGATGGAACTAAGTTCATTGCTCTGGCATCTAAGCTTCCAGAAGACAAATATGAAGGGTTGTTATTTAACGGCTTCACACCCGCTCCTCAAGAAGAAGCACTTCCTCTTGGTTGTATTGCAACTCTTCCGGCCACTGGTTCTGAAATGAACGCAGGCGCAGTAATTACATTTAAAAATCAAAAATACCCTGTGATGTCTCCTCTAACATATCCAAAATTTTCATTTCTTGATTCTGAGCTGACGCAAACTCTTCCTAAAGAGCAAATTGCAAATGGTGTGGCAGATGCATTTATTCATGTGATGGAGCAGTACTTAACATATCCTTCAAGCGCTAAGATACAGGATCGTTTTGCAGAAGGAATTCTTCAAACTCTAATAGAAGATGGGCCAACTACTTATAGTGATTATTCAAATGTAGAGGCGAGAGAGAACTTTATTTGGTCCGCTACGATGGCCTTAAATGGAATTATAGGTGTTGGTGTCCCTCAGGACTGGGCAACTCATATGATAGGTCACGAGTTAACTTCTATGTTTGGAATAGCTCATGGACGTACATTAGCAATCGTTTTCCCTTCAATGCTAAGAGATAGAAGAGTTCAAAAGAAAGAGAAACTTCTTCAATATGCAAGCAGAGTTTGGGGAATAAACGAAGGTTCAGATGATGAGAAGATTGACCTTGTGATTCAAAAAACTGAGGAATTTTTCAATAGCCTAGGAATTGTAACAAAGCTATCTCACTACAATATAAAACAAGACGAGCTAAACACTGTTGTTGGAAACATGGAGAAGATGGGGCTAACTGCACTCTCTGAAACAGGAGACTTAGGTCTAAGTGATGTAAAAAATATTTTAGAACAAGCTTATTAAAAGGAGATAGTATGAGTCACTTATTAGACATAAAATTTAAAAATAATAAAAGCGAAGATGTAAGTTTAAAGGACTTTGATGCAAAGGCATTTCTTATAGTAAATGTCGCTTCAAAGTGCGGACTAACACCTCAGTATGAAGGTCTTCAAAAACTATACAATGAGTACAAAGAACAAGGTCTAGAGATTTTAGGTTTTCCTGCAAATGAATTCTTAGGTCAGGAACCTGGAAGTGATGAAGAAATTCAAAGCTTTTGTTCTCTAACTTATAATGTAACTTTTCCGGTCAACTCAAAGATTGTTGTGAAAGGTGAAGGTCAGCACGAACTCTATAAAGAGTTAACTAGTGCAGAAGTAACTTACACTAAGAATGAAGAGGGTCAATTTGAAGGTCTACTCACTGAGAAGGGTCTGATCACTGGAAGTGATAAAGACATCAAATGGAACTTTGAGAAATTTTTAGTTTCTGCTGATGGGAAAATTGTTGCTAGATACTTTCCTGATGTAGAGGCAACGGATGAGAGAGTTAAATCCTCAATCGATTCTCTCATTAAATCAAACAGTTAAGTTATACTTGATCCATATACTAAAGTAATGCACCTGCTCCGCCGATAACTTATCAAAGGAGTAGGTTATTAAAAATCTATCGATATTTCTGATATTCTTATTGTCTCTACAGGTGCACTCTTTAGAAGAGACATATTTACAAGGCACCAAGTTTGATAATCCTGAACGAATGCAGTCAGTAATTGTGACTAACGAAGGGTTTTATCCTCACGTTATCCATGTCTTTAGTGGCGAGACGATGAAGCTTTTTGTTACATCGACAACCAATAAACCTAGTTGTTTAACAATCCCAAAAAAGAATGTATTTCTCTCTGCAAATAGAGGCGAAGTATCTGAAAGTACTGTGATTTTCTCTACTCCTGGCGTTTATGAAGTAAACTGCCCAGTTGGGGGTATTAAGGGAAAAATAGTTGTTCAAGAACACCCTATAAGTCGTAGAGAACGTATAAGACGTGAGATAGCATCTGAAAAAAGAGTAAAGATTTGGCGCCCAAGAGACGAATAGTAGGTGTAAACTAGACTTTTAACAGGGGTTAGAATGTCGTCTGTATTTAGTGATGCTATTGCATCTTTCCTTGCACCAATTGT
>NZ_JBFGYP010000264.1:0-2097 GCF_041587335.1 Halobacteriovorax sp. | reverse complement strand
TCTTCTCCACTTAGTACATCTTTCTCTTGTTCCTTCGATAGCTGCTACACCGTAGTACTCAACTTCTCTAGTACAAACTCTATCTCTGTCTCCACCACCACGTGACCATGCAACACATTTGCTGATTGTTTTCTTAGTTCTTAATTCTTCACCATCTTTACAAACAAAAAATGCAGAAGTCATAGGTCCGTTATCAAGCTTTACTGTTGGCTCTTTGAAAACTACTTTCGTGAAGTGTTTTTTGATTGTTGACCAAGAATCAGATGCTGTTGGCGTGTGAGCCGAAACAGATGCTGTCATAAGTACTGCTGCTGCAAGAATAAAAAGTTTTTTCATTTTTTTCTCCTAATGAGTTAGTTAATGTTCTTTCGAACTGTGTTTCAAATCTGAGACAAAACTAACTTTCAAGATTTAGTTCGTAAATTGAAATTCACAAGATGTTTAACAAACATTTCACAAGTTGTGAAATGGGGATGTATAAAATATATTTAATAGTATTTTCAGTAGTTTATTGGAGAACCTCTTAATAATTAGATAAGTTTTAGATACTTATTAGTGTTGACGGTATGGGTCATTGTGGATAAGTTCACAAAAAAAGAGAGGATCCTGTGAACTTTAAATCTTTATTTATACTTTTAACCTTAATTTTAAGCTTTTCTTCTTCAGCATCTATCGGAAAAGAAGAATTCATCTCTACAATTAAAGGAAGGTATATACTTCGCACCATTGAAGCCGGTGATGTTCATTTCCTTCTCAGATCAAGTGGGAAGTTAGAAGTTCTTCAGTTCGATTGGTATAACTCTTCAGAGTCTTCAGTTGATTTCCCAGCAAAAATAACAATAGAACAAGGTGACAATGGTTTATTAAGAGGATTACCAGTGGCCCACTTAATTTTCTCTGAGGGATCTGATGAACTAGCAATTGATTACCATGTAATACTCACTGCTCAAGAGGAAGGCGATAGAAGAAGTCCTAGTATCAAACTTCTAACTACCTTCGTTCTAGAAAATGATGGTCCCAATCATGTCGCTTCCGTTGTCTCACGAGGGAAGATGGTTCTTTTAAAATATGATACCGACTCTAAGAAATACATCTCTATTAAATAATTAATTAAACCTTCTACAAAGAAGGTTTTTTTTTACCTTCATTAGTTATAAAATATTATAGGTTTTAAATCTGGAGGTCTTATGAAAAACAAGCTTGGTTATATAGGTGCATTTACTTTAGGAGCTATTTTCTCTTGTTCGATTACTTACACTATCATGAATAACTCTATTCAGGCCGAAAGAGCAGAGATGGTTAAGATTAGAAAAGAGATTAAAAAGTTAAATCAAGGAATTAATATACCAAATTTCTTTGCAGACTTTGATGAGAAGTTCAAAGATATCAAAAAGCAATTTGATCAAGAGATTGCTGATGCTGAAGAAGATGCGAGAAATGCTTCCTCATTTTTTGGCGGTCTAGCACAAGGGATTCAAAGCTTTACAACTTCTATGGCCGGAGGAGATATTAGCGAAAGAGAAGATGATCAATTCTATTATTATGATATTGAAGTGGGCTCTTCCGAAAAGAATGAAATCAACGTACAAGTTGAAGATGGGCACCTTGTAGTGTCTGGAACAATTGTTAACGAAGATAAAACAGGATCTGTAACGAGCTCTTTTAGGTCTTCTTTTAATCAGTCTAGATCTCTTCCAAGAGGAGTTGATCAAAATGACTTTAAGTTAGATCATGATAAGGACAAGGGCATCTTAACTATAAAGTTTCCAAAAATCTGAAAGAGAGGGGAGAGAATCCTCTCTTTCAGATCAATGAAAGTTTACTCAACCAAGTAAACGTCGGCATTATTTAAATAATTCAATAATTTTACATTAAAGTCCCTTGGGACTGAGTCTTGCACATAAGGTTGTTCCAAATGTGCAAGACCTATTCTTGTTAGCTTTGGATAGTTTGCTAGAATCCTAGTTTGAAAATAATCATCTAGAAACTTCGTCCTTTGTAGGACTGGGAGTATACAGGTATCGGTGAGAGTGAAACCTGAAGGATCGAATGTTGAACCTCCTGAAGCATGTTCTTCAAGTCGTCCAAGCTGAACTT
>NZ_JBFGYP010000263.1:0-2102 GCF_041587335.1 Halobacteriovorax sp. | reverse complement strand
TCTTCTTTACTAATAAAACTAGATAATACTAAGAGAACAACAGTGTTGATTAAAACTCCCTACCTTCATACCAATGGAGCTGGAATGTACATGAATATGGCCATGCAATTCTTGGATAAAGGTCATAACGTTCTGCTTCAGTCAAATAGAGGCTCTCATGCTTCAACAGGTGTTTTTAAGTGGCTTCACGAAAAAAATATTGAAGACTCAAAGAACTCCATTGATTGGATTACTGGACAAGAGTTTTCTAATAAGAAAGTTATATCTTTTGGTATTTCTTATGATGGTTATAACGCTCTTGCTGCAGCTGCAAGTAATGCAGAAGGTTTAATCTCTACTGTTGCTTGTAGTGCACCTTCTAAGGCCTCTACAGACTCTTTCACTGCTGGTGAGTCTGTGGAATCAACTCTACTTAGTTATATTGCTGAAAGAGAAAACCCTAATGACATTGGGCTATTTTATGAGAAATTTTATTATCTCGAAAATCAAAATATAAGTTACGACGAATTTGATAACATCCTCTATGGCAGAGATATTGCTGACTGGAGCGATCTTATGGATGCAAAAAGATCAGGAGATCTTAAGAGTTATATGAGTGAGCGATCAATCTTAGAAAAATTAAAAGAGTCCAAAGTTTCAATATTTCACGTTGCTGGAACAGATCATGATCAAGATGGGCGAGATACTATCCTTGCTTATGAATACCTTAAGAATGAGTCCTATACTAAGAAGAATAACTTTCTCTACCTCCATCACTATGGACATGGCTGTGGAGAATTTTTTACTAAGGAATTTGGTGAGAAATTTCTTAGTGGCGACACTAAATCTCTAAAAAATGAATATAGGGAATTGTCCAATGGAGAAACTTCTAGTGATATTGAAAATGATTTTATAAAAACAGATATAAAGTTATTTAGTCTAAATATTACTTCTGAGCTAAGTAATAGAGAGAGTTCAGGTGATGACCAAGAGATCTTTTATAAAGGAAAGTCTGAGGAAGATATTACCGTTAACGGAAGTCCTGTGTTAAAAGTAAACGTCTCTAGCTCTCTTTGGAGGAGTTCTGTGATTGTATCTTTATTTCATTCTGCTGATGGCACATATGAGACTCCTCACAGTATGGCGAGTAATATTAGTAGAACCTCTTTTTATATGAAAGATAATACAGAAGGGGAGATAAGCCTTATCTTACCTCCTATGAAATTTCACCTTAAAAAAGGTGAGGATATAATAATAAAACTCTCAATGGATACTCAAAGTTATATAGACTTCTTTAGAGTAGAGAGAAGTAATTACTATGAAGATAATCAAGAATCAGGTCTATTTGAAGTAATAGACCCATTTATTAAATTATCACTTCCTGTTGAAGATAAGAAGATAGCAGAAGAAGAGGTTTAAACCTTCTTTCTATCTATATAAGTATCTTCTTTAAATAATTGTCCAGAAGATAAACCATAGTTTTCATGAATTCCCAGTTGAGCATTTAGCTCTTCTGGGCCTAGATTCCCTCTAAGAAGTTCACTAAAGGCAAGAACCTTTTCATATATAGTGACACCATCTTCATGCAGGGCCTCAACTCTAAAGTAATTCACTCCAAAGTTCACGCACTCTTTTAGTAGTGATGGGGCAGATATTGAAGTTGCATTATACATTGTATTTCTGCACTCTGAGTCGGCCTTAATAAAGTGTTTATTACCAAACGAGTCGTGTAGCTCAACTTTGTGCTTCTCACAAGGTTTTCCACAATCTTTAAATGACTTTCCATTTGATAAGAACGCTGCGTATACACAGTGTTCCATATGAAAGCTAGGCATATACTGATGAACAGTAACTTCAAAATTCTTATTTTCACTGTGTTGAACTAAGGAGAGAAGCTGGTCTCTATTTAAATCATAACTTGGTGTAAGTGTTTCAAAGCCTTTAGAAAATAAGTAATCTGCAGTAATTGAGTTTGTAATATTTAGACTGAAGTCTCCAATCATTTTTTGTTTTGAATCATTCTCTTTAATAAATTGAAGGGCCCCTAAGTTTCTAACGAGTATATAGTCAGGTTTAATTCTTAGAAGGAGTTTCAAGTGATGGTATTCACCTGGCTTTAGTAT
>NZ_JBFGYP010000262.1:0-2106 GCF_041587335.1 Halobacteriovorax sp. | reverse complement strand
TATTGATAAAGCATTTCTTAGGCAAAGGGAAGAGGCGAGTTGTTTTAAATAGTGAAGTTAAAAATATTTTAAATAACTATTCTTGGCCAGGGAATATAAGGGAACTAAGAAGAGTTGTAGAGATTCTTCAGTCAAAGTCACATGGGGTGATTGGTATTCAGGATCTTCCTTCTCATATTAAAGGTGTTTGTGAATCTGAAGATGTAGTCACAAGTGTAGAAAATAAACTTGTTCCTGGAAGTATACTTACTAAGATGCAGCTAGAGTATATTCAAATAAATGGGCTTAAGTCATTTGTAGAAAAAGTAGAAGAGGATGCGCTCGCGATAGTATTAAAAGATAATGATGAGAAAGTAAGGAAAACACTTGGAGTCTTAAAAATATCAAATAGTGCATTTTATAGGATATCAGAGAGGAGAAAAGATGCAGGATCAGAATAAAGTTATTCATGATATCAATTCAAGTATCTCAGCAATTTCTCAGTCGCTATCACTGATAAATGATAATTGGAAAAATAATCCAGAAATTGTAGAAAAAATTTTACCACTAGTTCTTGAGAAAGCCGTGTCTTTAGAAGAGCAGTGGAATCAAGCTAAAAATATAATTAAAAGTAAAGGTTAAGTAATGAAAAAGATTTTAATGGTAATGATGTTCTCTCTAAGTATTACAAATATACATGCAGAAGGTTTTGCAGATAAGCTAAGGCCTTATGTTGAAGAATATCTAGGAGATGAGTTGGCAGTCAAATTATTTGGTGAGAAAGAGGAGAGTATTAAGCTTCCTGAGATACCAAAAGTAATGAAGGATGCTAAGTCTGTTCGTGCTGAATATCAAGATAAGATGAAATCAAAAATCTCTAAAGAGAAAATGGAAAAAGCTGATCTCTCTTTTTTATTTGAAATTTATGAAGCTGCACGAAGAGTGAAGCCAAATGAAAATGATGTTGCAAAATGGATGAATGTTATCTCTCAAGGCGGAAGCCGCGAGGGGGTTTATAGGGCCTTAGTTTTAGATAATACATACGCGGCTATGGAGAATTATGATACTCCTATGACAGACTCTGGAATTAGCTTTTCAAAGTATTATGTTTCAACATTTATGAATAAAGAGATATCGAAGGAGTCTTTAGAGAAAACAAACTTCTATACTCTCAAGAGAGTTCTTGTTGAGCAAACTTTAGAAATACTAGATGAGCTTCTATTTAAAGATGTGAATTTATTTTATGATTGGTATGCTGTTTTCTCTGCTGAAATTGCAAAAAAATATCCAAACTTTTTTACTAATAAAATTAGAAAAAGTACTTCGAGAGAAAGACATAGAAAGTGGGCCGAGTTTGTCCCTGTTCAACATGTTAAATCAGAAGTGATGGTTAAACTTCATAAGCTTTTTAATGCTACTAATCAGTAGAAGAAAGGATTCTCTGTCTCTGTAAGACACATCATGAGTCTCTCAACACCTAACGCTATTCCACTTGAAGTCGGTAACGACTTCATAGTGTGATAGAATTCAGTAGGTTCAGGAAGAGAGTACTGATACAAACTTTTTTTCATTATGGCCTGACTATCAAATCTCTCTTTTAGAAGAGTCAAATCTGTAAGTTCATTAAAAGAATTGCAAATTTCAACTCCAAAAGAATAAACCTCAAATCGATCACAAACCCTACTGTCATCACTATTTATTGTAGAAAGAGCACTTAAGTGATTTGGGAAATTATAAAGAAGTATAAACGGATATTTCTTGAGCTTAGGTTCAACTTCATTTAAAAAAAGTAGGAAGTAGTAATCATCCCATGATAATAGGTCATGTTCTTTTTCTGATGGCAGAGGAACTTGCTTAAAGTCACTTCTTATTTTGGCGGCCAGTTTATCTTTATCTAAATATTTTAAGATATCAATATTTACAGTTTCTATGAAAATTTCCTGAATTGTTTTCTTTATAGGAACAAATTCATTGAATTCATTTCTTATATTTATTCCATCCTCTAAAGATCTCTTTGCACAGTACTTAAAAAGGCCTTCAACATCATCCATTATCTTTGTATAGAACTCATCTTTTCTATACCACTCAAGCATAAGAAATTGAGGTCGATGATGGGTAGAGTTTGGT
>NZ_JBFGYP010000261.1:0-2108 GCF_041587335.1 Halobacteriovorax sp. | reverse complement strand
TAAATTACCCTGAGAAATTAAGTACTGTATTTTAGATGCAAAGAGATGAACCTTTCCTTGATCAACTCTCTTTACTGAAGAGATCACTTTTAGAAAATCGAAAATATCAAATAGCTCATCTACATTTTTAATTTTTGCTATCGTTCTTTTAAATCTATCTTCTACTTCTTCAAAAAGATCTTTAGTTTTATAATCGTCTACATTAATTTGTAAAAGACTTGATTTTAAATTTTGAAGATTGGATTTATGGTTACTTCTCTTAAGGAATTGTTTCGTGATTTCTGAGCAACTAGATTGAACTTCAGCTGTTGAAGCAACGTCTCTACGATTCTCAATTCTAGCGCAACTTGAAAGGAGAAGTAGGGTTATGAATATAAAGGTTTTAGATTTTAATTTCACTCTACTTTATCGGAATAAAGTAGAGTAATCTTAAGGTGTTAGTTGATAATTATTTCTTTTGAGTTTCTTTTGTTTTAGATTTATAGGCTGGTCTTGCTAGTATTTCTAGGTAGAAAGCACCGTGGCCTTGAGAGAAAATATTATCAATACTTTTTCCGATATCTTTTAGTTCTAGTGTTTCGCTTACTGATTCATCTGCTCCGATTTTACAGTCAAATGCCCAAAAATCAGTCCCTTCTGGAAGCTTCTTTCTTCTTTCTCTAGCTATGTATTTTTTGATTTCATACTTTATAGAATCTATATTTCTTTCTGGTGTTTTGTTTTTTGATGCGAATGTAAATGACTTCTTCATATGTTCCTCTGTAATTCTTTAAGGTTTAGTATCAAAGAAATACAGAGAATACTATCTAAGTTACTAATTACTTAAATATTTACAGTGAAGCCAAGGGTTGTTTGATACTCCCTGTCACTGCCTTTAGGTTTTCCTGTGAAAATACCTGTAACTCCTAAATTTAGCCTGAATTTATTCAATAAATTGACTGAAAGTCCAGCTCCTGCGTACGGAGAGATTGTAACAGCGGGCTCTCTTGTTGTAGTGACACCAGCTTCAGTCGTCTCTATTTCTGATTTTCTAGCATGTCCTCCGGCCCTAATGTAAGTTGTGAGGACCTTAGTTCTTAAGAAGTTTGACCTAAGTCCTACCATCGCGGATGTAGCAGTCTCTTTAATTGTTAGGTCTTGATCTGGGAAAGACTCTGTGTCTTTTCCTTGAGTTACCTCTGCTTCTGCAGAGAGTAGAGGTGGACCGTATACGGCCCTCACTCCATAGATGAGTCTGTCTTTTGTATGTTGAGTTGGTGATATCTTTTGAACTCTCTCGTATCCGACAATAGGTCCAATGGTTAAATTACCTTTGGTGTTGGCCAATAGAGCTGAAGGGAATAATAGAGATACAAATATGGGTAGAGTTATCTTTTTCATAAGGATATTTTACCTTGTTTTAAATAAAATTTCGTTTGTGAGAAAAATATGCACTACGAAGGGAGGTAAGTGCTTGATTTTAAGCTTGATAGTTACTATTTCTTCTTGGACTGCTCTTTAAGCTTTCTTCTAAGTTCTTTATCTTTGAGTCTTTTTGCTTCTTTTGCTTTCTCGTAGAACTCATTGCCCTTAAATTGCTTTTTTGGTGATGCTGAAGTTTTTGATTCTTCTTTAAGCTTCTTTCTAAGTTCTTTATCTCTCTCGTTCTTAAGTTTTTTTGCCGACTGGTAGTAACTACTCTCAGTAATACTTACCTTGGGTGGAGCTTCTTTTTTGACTGTCGCCTTCTTTTTCTTAGCGGGAGAAGAGCTTCTTACAACTCTGCTTTCAATATGCTCTATCAACTCATGAATCATTTCTTCTTCGGACTTGTCGCTAGGATTGTAATTAATATTAAAAGTCTCTTTGAGGTAGCTTTTAAGAAATGTGACAAAAACTTCTTTCGGTCGAATGGAGAATTGATTGAGAAATGTTTCTTCTCCTATAATGTGGAGAGCGCTGTGTCCAGTTGTGTGGAACTCGTTTAGTAATGGAATACAGAAGTAGTCTGAGGGCTTTAGTGATGTCCCTCCGTTCGTACCAAGTCGTATGTGGTGAGCACACTGGGCTTTTTTTCCTGAGACAATACAGTTCTTAGTTCGCAGCCAAGCTAGATACTTTAAATTTCT
>NZ_JBFGYP010000260.1:0-2123 GCF_041587335.1 Halobacteriovorax sp. | reverse complement strand
TTAAATTGATGAGAAACTTCTAAGAAACTTTGTGCTTTAATTTTGTGAGACATATTAGCTTTCGCTCAAGGTAGAGTTTACCTTGTTAATGACTTCAGTTAGATCAAAAGGTTTTGAAATAATACCCGCTCCTCCCTTGCTCACTAACTCCTCCTCACTTAGAGCGATATCACCAGTGATTAAAAAGAATGGAGGTATTGTTTTATTACATTCATTTAATTCATTCAGTAATTCTAGTCCATTCATCTTTGGCATTTTTGAATCAGATAAGATTATATCAATATCTTCAGCAAGAAATAACTCTAGCGCCTCTGTCCCATTTCTTGCGGCCAAAACACTAAACCCTTCAAGTTCGAAGAAGTCGATGCAGATCTCTAAAAGATCTACTTCATCCTCAACGATTAATATAGTGTACTTAGAATTATCCATAACTCTATAATAAGGCCTAAATATTAATTTAATAGTGAAGATAAATTAATTCTATAAAGAAATATAGAAAATACGGTAAATTTAAAGGACTTAGGTACAAAAAAACCTCACAAAAGTGAGGTTTCTTATATTGCGTCTTTAAATTAAAATTATTCGATAATTTCTAATACAGATCTTTTCTTCAACTTAGTTGAAGCAGCATTAAGAATAGTTCTTAAGGCCCTAGCTGTACGCCCTTGTTTACCGATAACTTTACCTAAGTCAGTCTTATCAACTTTAAGCTCGATAACTGTAGTTTGTTCACCTACAATTTCGTTTACTTCTACCGAATCTGGCATGTCGACAAGTGATTTAGAAACGTAATGGATTAGATCTTTCAATTCGCTCATTTGTACTCTCGCTTTCTACAGGTATCCACTAGGAATACCTATTCCATTAACATTGTTTCGCCATAGGCGACTCCCTCTGCTTAGAGCTAACTAAGCAAGGGGAATAAAAAACTTAACCTACTTGGATTTTGTTTTTCTTTAGAAGAGTTCTAACTGTATCTGACAAAGTAGCTCCACTCTTAATAAGAGCAGTAATTCTTTCAGCTTTAATGTCGATAAGCTCTGAACCTTCGATATGTGGATTGTATTGACCTAGTCTTTCAAGAAATTTACCATCTCTTGGATTACGTGAGTCTGTGGCAACAATAGTATAAATTGGCATATGTACTCTACCACCGCGTTGCATTCTGATTGTTAGCATGTATAAACTCCTACAAAACTCTTTATTACACTTGTAAATAGGCTTTATTAATTAATTCATGACCAGCTAGATGTCAATGATTTAAGTAATTAATTATTATAAATCACCGCACTTAACACGGTTAATCAAAGACGTAAACTCATTGGAAATACTCTGAATTAGCCTTGGCTTAACTTCAGTTTGATTACCTACAAGTACAGAAGTCAGTTTAATTTGGCTTCTCAGCGTCTTATATCTCTTCTTATAAGCAGCCACGCACTTTCTATTGTCTGGGCTCTCAACAGCTAAACAAACAGCTCTAGTACCTGCAACTCTAGTCGATATCTCGGCTACTTGCATAGAGAACTCGTATTTATCAGCATAGCCACTGTTAAAGTCTTTAGAGGCGCTCACAAGATCCTTAAATGATTCATTATAGACATCTCTACACTCTGAATCAGATATAGCGTAAGCTGAACTTAAACTAAATAATAGAACTATAGATAAAATACTCTTTCTCATGGTGGCTCCTAATTTTATTTTTCTGAAATATAATAGAAAGGAGTATTTAAATCAATGCACCGAGTCATTTTTATATATTAAAAAAGGGAGAACCTAGTCTCCCGTAAGAATTAGAGTATCTCTTTTCTAAATTCAGATCTCAGCTCCATCCAAATCTTGTTATAAAACCATGCAGGAGGTGCATCACCCATAAAGTGATCCGGCCTTAAGATTAAATCCCCTGTAGATAGAAGAATTTCCATTACTTTTGGATTTTGCCTGGCCTTTGTTCTAAGAGTGTCTTTAATCAGCTCGTAATGAACACCTTTAGTATTAGTCCAAAACTTAATTCTCTTACCTTCAAAAGTAACCCAGTCAATTCCCATCTCTCTCATATTTGAGTTGGCGTAACCACCGGCTTTACGTGCTAAGAACCCAATCATTAGCTCAACTTCATTCCTAGA
>NZ_JBFGYP010000259.1:0-2134 GCF_041587335.1 Halobacteriovorax sp. | reverse complement strand
ATCATTTTGTTTTTGAAGTACCAAAGAATACAAAAATTAATAGATAAATAATTTATTATCAATAGGTAGTTCTTGGTAAATATAATAATTTCTAAGAACTAGCTTAATGTACTTTCTTGTTTCACGGTAGGGAATATCTTCGATGAATATTTCAATATCGCCTTGATAGCGAGATTTTACCCATCTCTTCATTGCAGATTCTCCCGCGTTATAAGAACCAATAACCATTGGAAGGTATTTGAATAGCTTTTTTAAATCTTCCAAGTACTGAACACCAAGTGCCATATTAATATCGACGTCGTATAGGTCTTCAGTATTTTGAAAAGGTATTCCATGCTTTCTTGCTAATTTCTTTGCTCTTGAAGGGATAACTTGCATTAGTCCGTACGCATCGGCAAAACTTCTAGCTTCCTTATTGAAAGCAGACTCTTGTCTTATAATTGAATAGGCGAGGTTATTATCAAACTTATTTTCTAAGTATTTAGATTCTAAACTAGGCTTAGGATAAATGTATTGAATAAACTTTTTCTCAATTTCATTTCTTTGGTCTTCATCCATATTAAAAAAAGTTCTCAAACTTCCCTGAAAGTTTCTTGCTCTATTCATTCTCTCTAAAAGTGAGAGCTTACTAGAGTCTGATTTACTCGAATAAATCAGTCCATCTAGGTACTTCTTTGCTGAGTCGTATTCTCCAAGCGCAATTAGCCAGTCAAATAGATTATCTTTTGATGACTTAATTACTTCTTGATTTAGATCGTCTTTGAGACCTAGTGCTCTTCTTGCCTGAATTCCATAATATCCATATGGGTTTAGCTCAACAGTCTTAGAGAAGTAAGGAAGAGATTCTTCAACTTTCTTTTCTTTAGAAAGAGACTTAGCGAGCCAGTAACTAAACTTTGAAACTTGGTCAAATTCACTATGTAGTTCTAAAAGTAATCTACTTGATTCTGAGTAGTTTTTACTTTTGTATTCTAACCATGCAAGTTGCCAGAGAATATCTTCCTTTTGCTCTTTACTACTAAGTTCAACAGATTTTTTTAAATAGTAAATTGCTGATTTAATCTTCTTATCTTCTTTTGATATCCCTGCAAGTAGATAGTAGATGGTGGCCTTTTGCTCATTTGTTGCTTGATTTCTATTTAATGTATTTGTTAAGACCTTCTTAGCAAGTGGAAGATTATTCTCTGTCCATGTCGCTCTTGCCCACCTTGTTCTTGCTTCAACTAACTCATAATTGTACTGGGATCCAAATAAGGCCTTATTTTTTTCAATCCATGAGACAAGAGTTTTAGTCGAACTTTCTGCTAGATCTTTTCTTCTCTTATTTTTAAAAACACGAGTTATTCTATGCCATGAATTGATCTTAGTTTTTAAATCTATATTTTCATTCTTTATTATAGACTCATATGTTTTTATGGCCGTGTCATATTCTCTCGCTTTTTCAAAATCTCTTGCGACAGAGTAGAGCTGGTCATCGCTAGGTGCTGTAATAAAGCGTGGAGAAATTTTTTGTAATTCCTCATTGTAGCTAGTGACAAGTTCGGTTATTTGCTCATCCTCTGCAATTTCAAGAGCATTTCTTATATACTTTTCTTTCTCTTCTTTTCGAGTCTCAAATGGGTATAAAGAGAAGTTATGCTTTGCTTGCCAAAGTTTTATATTCTTACTCTTAGCAACTTCGTAAGATACTTGGTAATAGTCCTGCTCTAACCACTTCTCAATTTCTGTATTTTCCCAAATTGAAATTAGCTTTGGAGCAGTCCAGTCACACGACTTTAGTGCGCGAATAAGAGCTAGGCTCTTAAGTGGGAAGTCTTTGGTTTCAATTAGCTCCTCATACTCAGAACAGGCCTTTAAGTAGAATTTATTGTTATAGTCTAAGTTTGCTTGATGAAACTTTTGAGCAAGAATATCAGACTTTGTTAACTCCAGCTTTCCTGTGAGGTTTAAAAAGCTTGGATTAGGTGGACTCATAACCCTTGTTGAACAAGAAGTGAGTAAGAGTAGTAATAAAATATAGCTTGTGAATCGTTTATTTTCCATGGCTTAAGTCTATTTCTCATCGTTAAGAAAAGCAAACGACTAATTCATTGAAATATTACACAACCCTTTGATTATTGGAAGATTTTATACT
>NZ_JBFGYP010000258.1:0-2134 GCF_041587335.1 Halobacteriovorax sp. | reverse complement strand
ATCATTTTGTTTTTGAAGTACCAAAGAATACAAAAATTAATAGATAAATAATTTATTATCAATAGGTAGTTCTTGGTAAATATAATAATTTCTAAGAACTAGCTTAATGTACTTTCTTGTTTCACGGTAGGGAATATCTTCAATGAATATTTCAATATCACCTTGATAGCGAGACTTTACCCATCTCTTCATTGCAGATTCCCCTGCATTATAAGAACCAATAACCATTGGAAGGTATTTGAATAGTTTCTTCAAATCCTCTAAATACTGAACACCAAGTGCCATGTTAATATCGACATCGTATAGGTCTTCAGTATTTTGAAAAGGTATTCCATGTTTTCTTGCTAACTTCTTTGCTCTTGAAGGAATAACTTGCATTAATCCATAAGCATCAGCAAAACTTCTAGCTTCTTTATTGAAAGCAGATTCTTGTCTTATGATTGAATAGGCGAGGTTATTATCAAACTTATTTTCTAAGTATTTAGATTCTAGACCCGGCTTAGGATAGATATATTGAATGAATTTTTTTTCAATTTCGTTTCTTTGGTCTTCATCCATATTGAAAAAAGTTCTTAAACTTCCTTGAAAGTTTCTTGCTCTATTCATTCTCTCTAAAAGTGAAAGCTTACTAGAGTCTGATTTACTAGAATAAATCAGCCCATCTAAATACTTTTTAGCTGAGTCGTATTCTCCAAGCGCAATTAGCCAGTCAAATAGATTATCTTTTGATGACTCAATAACTTCTTGGTTTAAGTCATCTTTGAGACCTAGTGCTCTTCTGGCTTGAATTCCATAATATCCATATGGATTTAATTCAACAGTCTTAGAGAAGTAGGGGAGAGACTCTTCAGCTTTCTTTTCTTTAGAGAGAGATTTTGCGAGCCAGTAGCTAAACTTTGATACTTGATCAAATTCACTATGTAGTTCTAAAAGTAATCTGCTTGATTCTGAATAGTTTTTACTTTTGTATTCTAACCATGCAAGTTGCCAGAGAATATCTTCCTTTTGCTCTTTACTGCTAAGTTCTACAGACTTTTTTAAGTAGTAAATTGCCGATTTTATTTTTTTATCTTCCTTCGATATTCCTGCAAGGAGATAGTAAATAGTGGCCTTTTGTTCATTTGTTGCCACATTTCTATTTAATGTATTTGTTAAGACCTTCTTAGCAAGAGGAAGGTTATTCTCAGTCCATGTCGCTCTTGCCCATCTTGTCCTTGCTTCAACTAGCTCATATTCATACTGTGATCCAAGTAAGACCTTATTTTTTTCAATCCATGATACAAGAGTTTTAGTAGAACTTTCTGCTAGATCTTTTCTTCGCTTATTCTTAAAAACACGAGTAATTCTATGCCATGAATTAATTTTTGTTTTTAAATCTATATTTTCATTCTTTATTATAGATTCATACGTTTTTATGGCCGTGTCATATTCTCTCGCTTTTTCAAAGTCTCTAGCGACAGAGTAGAGTTGGTCATCACTAGGTGCAGTAATAAAGCGTGGAGAGACTTTTTGTAATTCTTCATTATAAAGAGTTACAAGTTCTGTTATTTGCTCATCTTCAGCAATCTCAAGAGCATTTCTTATATACTTTTCTTTCTCTTCTTTTCGAGTCTCAAATGGGTATAGAGAGAAGTTATGCTTTGCTTGCCAAAGTTTAATACTCTTTTTCTTCGCAACCTCATAAGAGACTTGGTAATAGTCTTGTTCTAACCATTTTTCTATCTCTGTGCTTTCCCAGATTGAAATTAGTTTTGGTACTGTCCAGTCACAAGATTTAAGTGCTCGAATCAGAGCTAGGCTCTTGAGTGGAAAGTCCTTAGTTTCAATCAGTTCCTCATACTCAGAGCAGGCCTTTAAGTAGAATTTATTGTTGTAGTCTAGATTTGCTTGATGAAACTTTTGAGCAAGAATATCAGACTCTGTCAGTTCCAGCTTTCCGGTGAGGTTTAAAAAGCTTGGATTAGGTGGACTCATAACCCTTGTTGAGCAAGAGGTGAGTAAGAGTAGTAATAAAATATAGCTTGTGAATCGTTTATTTTCCATGGCTTAAGTCTATTTCTCATCGTTAAGAAAAGCAAACGACTAATTCATTGAAATATTACACAACCCTTTGATTATTGGAAGATTTTATACT
>NZ_JBFGYP010000257.1:0-2147 GCF_041587335.1 Halobacteriovorax sp. | reverse complement strand
GAGTTAATATAGTAACAAGTATAGTCAAATGATGTGAAAGCGTTAACTTCACCACCGAATGATTCTACTTCGTGAGCAATAGCGGCTCCAGGTCTTGTCTTTGTTCCTTTGAAGAACATGTGTTCTAGAAAGTGAGCAATTCCTTCGTCTTTCTTTGCTTCTAGGGCCGATCCGGCCTTAAACCAAATTTGAACACTTGAGCTGGTTGAACCTGGAAAGTCGATAAAGAGAGTTTCAAGGCCATTTTTTAGTGTCATTTGATCATGTTGCATATATATCCTATTTTGATTATTTTAAACTCATTCTATTATAGATGAAGGCAGCAAATTTATAAGGTAAAAAAATGAAATTTCATCATGTAGACTCACTTTACATTCATTTTCCTTTTTGTCGACACTTATGTAACTACTGTGATTTCTATAAAAATGTACCCAAGAACAAAGAAGTAGAATATCAAAACTTTGAAGAGTCTTTACTGGAGGGCTTTCTAGAGCTTGAAAAATTATTCTCTAAAAATAATTCAAAAATAAAAACTTTAAATACGCTATATTTAGGAGGAGGAACTCCTTCTCTTTGGGGAGTTCGTGGTGCGAAATTCTTGAAAAATTTTCTTGTTGAAAGAAATATAGAATTGAGCACTGATATTGAGTTCACTCTAGAGGTGAATCCCGGGGCGTGGACTAGTGAAGGACTTAGTGCTTGGCAAAGTACTGGAGTAAATCGATATTCCCTAGGGATACAATCTCTGGATGCAAACTTTTTGAAAATAATAGACCGTGTTCATAATATTGATGATGTGTTTGAAACACTTAGTTTCTTTCATTCAAATAATTTACATTTCTCAGTTGATTTTATGTTGGGACTGCCTTTCTCTGAAAAGTATAATAGAGATATCATGAAGGAACTCTCAGAGATTTTAAAGTATAACCCTGAGCATATTAGCCTTTATATTCTAACAACTAAAGCAGGCTATGTTCATAAAGATCACCTACCTACAGAAGAATATATAGAGAAGGAATACTTAGATGTAGCGAATTTTTTAAAAAGTAAGGGCTTCGATCACTATGAAGTTTCAAACTTTGCTAAATCTGGTAGAGAGTCTAAGCATAATCTTAAGTATTGGAGAAGTGAGTCTGTTGCTGCGCTTGGTGCTTCTGCAACAGGTTTTTTGAGTGAGTCTTCAACTAGGTATAAGTGGAAAGTTACAAAGGGCGAATACACAGAAGAGATTTTAACTAAAGATGAAAAAAAATTGGAAGAAGTATATATGGGGCTTCGAATTAATCAATTATATGATTTCTCTAAGTTAATAGATAATACCGAAAAACTCAGTACGGTCATAAGTGAGTGGCAGAAGTTAGACTATATTGCAGAACGAGAAGGGTCTAAGGTTAGCCTAAACTCAAAGGGTTTCTTAGTTTTAGACTCTCTCATGAATGACTTATTTAAGTATAATTTAATATGAAACTTTTCTAAGTACTTCTAGGAGTGCTTGAAAATGAGACTTTCTATCGAATTTCCACTCTTGCTTATAATTTAGCTGGGGTAAGAATGATAATTGTCTTACCCCTTGGGTACTTGTCACACTATTTAAGTGATCCACTCCTGACTCAGTAATTTGATAAGTATTATCTAAGAAAGAGCTTGATAGAGGCACTACTCCATCATTTTTTCCGGCTTTTAATTGTGTGTAATCTCTAAAGGTCTCTAGTGGTGTGTCCCAACCAAAAGTATCCTCTTTGAAAGATCCGTAGTTAATAACTGGAACAGATTCAATAATTCTTTGGAAGTTGTTATGATTTTTATTGTTTCTTCTACGTGACTCTTTAGTCGTTAAGCTAAGTAGACCATCTTCTGATCCTCCTAAAAATTCAAATAGCCATTGGCTAATGCTTTTCATAAGAGAGTTTTTTGTAAATGCATCTGCCACAGGAGCACCCTGGAAAGGTGTTTGTACAGTAATAACTCCTGTTATTTTTTCTAGTAAGTCTGGCCTATGGATTAGGGCCTCTAGTGTATCAAGTCCACCCTTGCTGTGTGTGAAAATAATAATATCATCAGGTAGATCTTCTAATACTTGGATGATGAATTCCTTATTTTCTTGTGGGGATGCCTCAGATTCTATGTCGAGGGACTCATAGTTTAGT
>NZ_JBFGYP010000256.1:0-2165 GCF_041587335.1 Halobacteriovorax sp. | reverse complement strand
TTAGTCGATAATAGAAATGCCTTCAGAGAGATAGAGCTTACTAGTATCTATTTTAAAGGGATCGCTAATAAATAGTGCGCTAGAGATATCTTTATTTGTCCTTTTTACTGCAACTCTTATTCTATGATAATAGCTCTCATTGTATTCTGCATCACATATCTCTTTTGTTAACTCTTCTAAACCTATTTCAGACTTTCCTTTAGCGCTCCAGAATAAATAAAAAGCCTTTCTACATTAAAGGCAAAGTTAAGTGTCACGACTAATTAGTTCTCTAAGGCTATCTTGGTTTAGACTTCTTGCGTTATTGCAAAAACATTTACTTTGAATCTATAGTGGCTGCGCTAAAGTTTTGAAAAATTTAAAAGTGAGTTTCAAATTGAAGATAGAATTTCCAAAAGAATACTTTGTTGAAATTGAGTCAGACGAGTATAGAGAAGGACGAATTTCTGTAAATAAAATCGATGATGGCTTTATGGCCGAAATAGATATCGTACAGATTGAGACACGTAAAATCTGGAAGCACGTTAAATCTATCTTCGGTAGAGAAACTGCTCATGACGCACTTGAAGATGCCTCTTTCTATCTTGGAAAGTTTTTAAGGGGAGAGTCAATAGATTGACCCGCAAAATGCAGCTCTGTCATAAAAATGGCTGACGAGGTGCGTTTTATTAGCAGTGAAAACAGGTAGTTATGATGGCTTGATGTTTTTCAAAAGTTGGCACACCTCTTGCTATATATATTGTGTGTGTGTAGGAGTTACGAAGAAAGGATTTTTTCATATCTCCAAAAAATGTCTCTCAAAAAAGACCCATGGATTTATTCATGGGTTTTTTTTTGTCTATTTTTTAGAGAAATGGCCCTATTAAAGAAGCTATAGTTCTAGAACCCTTACTCGATAAATTATCAAAGATTGGATTATATTCATAAATCCCACAAAATTTTCTAGCCTGAGGTAGGGAGTAGTACCAAGAGAATATATCTCTTACGAAACTTATTTGTAGACCGTTGTGATTAACTGCACTAACGGCCTCCATGGACTCGGAACTAATAGCATCGCAGTCTAAGCTAAGGACTATTGTATATTCAGAATAATTTTTTGTTAGAGTATCTAGAAATTGTGCCGTGGTAGTATAGTTTGAAGTTTCTCTTCTTAACTGAGATACAGTGTAAACTTCCATTTCACTATTTTTTAGTTCTTTATAATTACTCTCTTCATTTGCGAAGTCATGTATTCCAAGTTGAATTATTTTAAAATGTCCCTTGGCCTCATTTGCAAATTGTCTAAATGGAGTTCCCGAGTGAAAGAGGGGATCTACTCGTGTGTCCAGGTGGGCATCAAGGTTAATCACTAATATATTTTTTGAAGTAGAGTCGATGGCCTTTAAGAAAGGGTAGATGTGATCATGACCTCCTCCTAAATGCCAAAGGTTTGCTTCAGTTTCTTTAGCAACTTTTGAAATTGTTGCTACATCTTCTGCTTGTTGGTCATTAAATGATTTACTTGAATTTTGCTCTCTAATTGACTTATAAGCGCTAGCCCTTTGCTTGTGAGCAGTCATCTTTAGAAGAGTGTTGAGAATCGCCTTTGGACCATAGGCCGATCCTCTTCTCCCACCATTTCTAACAACTCCTAAATCTGACTGACTGAGGAGTAGAACATTGCTCAATGCCTTACTATCAATAATATCTAGCTGATCTATTTTTATTTTAGATGAACTTCTCTTATTTAGTTGTGCTTGTATTCCAGTGATATCTTCTTTCATGCGCGCATCATAGTGTAATAAATTAATTTAGGCAAAACCTCGTATGAATTTAATAAATCTATATGCTTGAGCAATTCCCTAATGCGAGCTAACATATTAAGATATGGATAAAACATGGTTTATTTTTCAGTCAGATCATCATTTAGGGCCATTTTCAACAGTTGAAGTTTTGGAAATGTTAGACTCTGGAAAAATTGATGACGAAGTTCCTCTTTGGAAAGAGGGAGTTGATAACTGGCGCCCTTTGAAGGAATTTGAAGAGTTTTATCCAATAGCAGACGAGGAAGAAGAGATTCTGCCAGATGTTGAGGATCTAGAAGTGCTTCCACCTAATGTGGAAGAAGTCATAGACTTATTTCCTGAATTAGAAGAGATTGATGAGCAATTAGAAGTTGTTGAAGA
>NZ_JBFGYP010000255.1:0-2183 GCF_041587335.1 Halobacteriovorax sp. | reverse complement strand
TAAAAATAAAGAACCAGAATATATTTTTTTGATGAGGCCCTTACTTTCTATGAGGGCCTCTCCATTTTGACCAATTCCTTTAAAGATTCCCTTGTCTACATTCTTATCATCTCTAATTTCAACATTTTGACCTAAGTGAGAACAGTGAGTGTTCCAGGCACTTATTGTCTCTTCTGATGTGAGTCTATTGTTAATAATGAAAGAATATATAGAAAGAGTAATCTGCTCAATATTAGATCTATCAATTTGATTATCAGTTATATGAGATCTACCAAACTTGTATTGTGAAGATTTTTCGAGAGTTTCACTTGGACCATAGTTCAGCCCAAGTCCTACAAGAATTTTATCTTGGTAGGTTTGACAGAGTAATCCTGCACATTTCATTTGATTAGAGTTGAGTATGTCGTTAGGCCACTTCAATTGTAGAGAATAATCCTTGAAGTAATTACAAATAATGGCTCCAAGTTCGAGTGAGGTAAGTGTTAGAACCGAATTTGGCTCAATAACAAAGCTCATCGCAATTGAATTTTCTGTAGAGTCCCATACGTTTCCACTACGTCCTCGTCCCTTTGTTTGTTTTTCTGAGCTAACGAGCAGATTGGGGATAGAGCTTCTAGAGTTGAGCTCATTTTTTAGTATGATTTGAGTCGATTCGCATTCTTCAAAGTGGAGATGCTCTATATTTTGATTCATATTAAAATGACCTTCTTTTCAATTCTCTACAATAAAGGTAGAAATAATAGATAATCATTATAAAGGGGTCACTCACATGTCAATTATTGAAAGAAATCATCCTAGAGATATTAAATTTACACCTGGAATTAATCCATACGCAGCGGGAAGTGTGATAGCGGAATTTGGAAATACCAAAGTTCATGTTACTGCAACCATTGAAGAGGGAGTTCCAAGATTTCTTAAAGATAAGGGACAGGGTTGGGTAACTGCTGAGTACTCAATGCTTCCATCTTCAACACATACAAGAAACAGAAGAGAGAGAAGTAAAGTAAGTGGAAGAACTCAAGAGATTCAGAGACTTATAGGAAGAAGCTTACGAGCAATAATTGACCTAGAAAAACTTGGTGAGAGAAGCATCCAAATTGACTGTGATGTTTTAGTTGCCGATGGTGGAACGAGAACGACTTCTATTTCTGGTGCCTATGTAGCTCTATCAATGGCAATTGATAACTTATTAGAGTCTGGAAAGATTGAAGAAACTCCAATTAAAGAGCCATTAGCAGCACTAAGTGTCGGGATTAGCTCGTCTGGTAAAGTAATAGCAGACTTAAATTATGAAGAAGACTCAACTTGTGAAACAGATATGAATATTGTTATGACAAAGTCCGGAAAATTTATAGAAGTTCAAGGAACAGCTGAAGGTGAGGCATTTTCAAGAGAAGAGCTAAATGCAATCTTAGATTGTGCATCTGAAGCTATGAATGCTGTATTTACTGCTCAGGAAAAGGTTTTAAAGTAATGAATTTTATACTGGCATCTGGAAATAGTCACAAGGCAGAAGAGTTTTCTGATTTATTTGATAAGTCGGTTCTAAATATAACTGCAGCTTCTGAGAAGTTGGATGTTGATGAGACCGGAACTACATATAATGAAAATGCTTTTCTAAAGGCTAAGGCCTACTTTGATAAGTTTCAGGTACCAGTACTAGCTGATGACTCAGGCTTGAATGTAGCAGCACTTCCAGAAGAGCTAGGCATCTATTCTGCTAGATTTGGAGGGGAGGGCTTAACTGATAAGGATAGGGCCCTTTTACTTCTTGATAAAATGAAAGGTCTTGAGAATAGAGACGCTTATTTTACTTGTGTGTTATGTTTTTATATTAGCCCTCAAGAAATTTTCTTTTTTGAGGGAAGATTAAACGGACGTATAGGTGAAAATTACATAGGTGATCATGGCTTTGGATATGATCCTGTATTCCATGGTTTAGGTGAGTTTGAGAGTAAAACAGTGGCACAAGTTCCTGAATGGAAGCATGAAAATTCTCATCGTTCTAGCGCTTGCAGAGTTGCTCAGAAATTTTTCAAGGAAAGAGATTGCCAAATAGTGTAATAGGCCTTATAAATTTCACTCATTCAAAATGAATCGATCGGAGTGTAGCGCAGGGGTAGCGCACCTGCTTTGGGAGCAGGGGGTCGTAGGTTCAAATCCTATCACTCCGACCATTTTTT
>NZ_JBFGYP010000254.1:0-2235 GCF_041587335.1 Halobacteriovorax sp. | reverse complement strand
TTCAATGAGAGTATAAAGAGCAACACAACCAGAAAATAATCTTGCAATCGTTGCTAGTGTGAAAGGGCTCTCTATTCCTAGAAACTTAAAAGGGGCAAGTATCACTACATATAGGTAGGGAAGAGTCCAAGGTCTAATCTTTGACTCTAGCTCCCAGGTTTGAAGATTATCCAACATCCCAAGCTGATTAAAAGCAAAGTCTAGAGTGTAGTACTGCTCATCTGGATGAAGAAATCCAACAGAGAATAAACTTGTGAGTAGTAGTGCAAAAGCGGACAATATATATAGATGATTTACTTGTTTCATAAGCCTTCTCAGTTTATTTGAGTTAGGGTGTAAAGTCATTAAGGGTAACTCCTTGATAAATGAATATTTTAGAATTAACCAGTTAGTGTAGTTTATTTACACTAACTGACATTAAATGTGGTATAATTGGTAGGATATTCTATAAGATTGGTAGTATTGGGATGAAAATGGAAGAGAAACTACAAAGGAGTCAGAGTAATTACCTTACAACAGAGTACCTACAATCGCTCTACTCTGACCTAAAGATGCCGAGAAATAAGATTGCTAGCCTTGTTAAAAAAGGGGAGCTTATTCCTATTAGGCGTGGCATTTACTTACATGGAGCTGCTTATCAGAGACAGTATTCCAAGTCAGTTCTTGCTGGTTTGATTTATGGCCCATCTGCAGTTTCATTTGAGTACGCACTTTCATATCACGGCCTTATTCCTGAAAGAGTAGAAACAGTTACTTGTATTTGTTTTAAACGCAATAAAGAATTTGAAACATTAGTAGGGAACTTTTCCTATAGATATATACCAAAAGATCTGTATCCTGAAGGACTTGAGTATCATCAAACTAGTCTTGGTAACTATTTTATGGCCTCTCCAGAAAAGGCCCTATGTGATATAGTCTATTTCAAGAAGATTACTTCAATTGATGAGGCGCTCTCTTATCTTCTTGAGTCCCTTCGAATAGATAGAGATGAGCTTAAAAATCTAAGCTTGGAAAAACTACTACTTTTAGAACGATTCTATAAAAGAAAGTCTGTTGTTCTTATAGTTGACGCAGTAAGGAGCATAATGTGAATTCAGCAGTGTTACGAATGTTAGAACCATATAATTGCATTACTCCTGATGAATATAAAAATGCATTGAAAGAAATTATGCAAGAGATTGCTCTCTTAGGACTTTATCGCCAGAAGTTCTTTAATAAAGCAGCCTTCTATGGGGGAACTGCTCTGAGAATTGCTCATAATCTTCCGCGCTTTTCGGAAGATATGGACTTTACTCTCTTAGAAGTAAATAAGGATTTTGACTTAGAAGTATATCTTAAAGGTATTGAAGATGAGTTTTCTTCGTTTGGGCTAAGTCTTTCAACAAAGAAAAATATTAAAAGCTTAGATTCCTCAGTAGACTCTGCATTTCTTAAGGCCAACACCTTAGAGCATCTGTTGATGATTGATGGCCTATCTAACCCAGCAAGTGGAACTAATAAGAATGAAAAAATAAAGATTAAACTTGAAATTGATACTACTCCTCCTATGCCAATGGGGGGGCTTGAGACTCTTTACCTTACTCTTCCTATTCCCTTTAGTTATCAGGTGCTAAATCTTCCTTCGCTTTTTGGAGGAAAGCTCCATGCTTTATTATGTAGAGAGTATAAAAGTGGACGAGTGAAAGGGAGGGATTATTATGATTTCATCTGGTATAAAAATAAGAACGTTTCACCTGACTTGGAATATCTTAAAGGCAAGCTTTGCGAAACAGGCCACTGGGATGTAGATCGTGAATTTGGAGAAACCGACCTTAAAGATATGCTTAGTTTGAGATTTGAGAAGACAGACTGGGAGAGTGCTAAAAAAGATGTGGCACCCTTTATTAAAGATCAAAGAGAGCTTGATTTATGGTCTAGTGAGTTCTTTAAGTCATTGCTCTAGTTCTTTTGAGTAGAGTTGTAGTTCTTAACTGTCTGATTAAACGTAATATCTTGATAGATAATAACCCACTTTCAGTACCTTCTAAGCCTAACATTAAAATTCGTTGGGCCATATATAATAATTTCAAATCTTATTTAGTCACACCGAGTTATTTGCTAGAACTAATCCTGTAAACACTCACACAAGGGCATTAGGGTTATGGACGCAGTGGTATCAAGCAATGAGACGCTGGTCGATGCACTCGCAGTAAGGATTCGCACCTATAAAACGGAGCATCCAAACTTAAGCGGGGC
>NZ_JBFGYP010000253.1:0-2254 GCF_041587335.1 Halobacteriovorax sp. | reverse complement strand
CCAGAAAGCGGTATATATAATTTAAGAGGAGCACTAGAGGAAGTACCATCTCCCCCTAAAGTGTTATAAACAGAATATATGCTCCCTACATTAACAACAGGCGTCGTAGTATCAGAGAGCCTGACGGTACTGGCCGAAGTTGATAGTAGAGAAAATGTAGAAAGTAACCCGAGTATTAAATATTTCATCTGTTTGATTATCTCAGTAAGATACGACTTTCGTCAAATTTATTGCTCTTGTCAGCTAAAGCTAAGCGTGGAATATTACATAATTATGAAAAGAACTATCTTTATACTCTCATTATTGCTTTTCCAATCTTGTTTAAAGCCTGAAGAAGCGCAAAATAAATTCCAAATTGTAAGCTCGATGGGTGCAACTCTAGAGAAGCAATACTCAGCAATTCCACATATCTCAGTTGAGGACTTTCAAGCTCTCGATAAAGACAGCTTAATATTAGTGGACAATCGCTCAACTCCAGAAATTGAAATTAGCTATATCCCTAACTCTGTGACTAAAGAGGTATTCGAAGAGAATCTACCTAACTATCATGGAAAAAAGATTATTGTTTATAGTACAATTGGAAATAGAAGCTCGAAATATGTCCATATACTAAAAGATAAAAATATTGATGCCTATAATTTAAAAGAAGGCATTTTGGGCTGGGCACATAGAAAGCTTCCACTCTTAAGTTCAGGAAAAGAAACTAAGAGAGTGCACGTTTATACTGACGCCTGGAACTTCACACCAGAAGGATATGAAGGAGTTTACAAATAAACTCTCTAGTATCAATAAACGGAATTATTTCAGATGTTGCCAATGCAAAAATATCAGTTTTTGATAGAGGGTTTCTCTATGGAGATTCCATCTATGAAGTGACTCAGACTTTCAATCGTAAGATATTTAAGTTTGATGAGCATTTCAATAGATTGATTTACAGTGCCATGAAAATGGATATGCCACTTGAGATCACACAGGAAGAACTTGAAAAGGATATACATCTAGTATTAAAAGAGCTCGATACTGATAATGCTTACATAAGAGTGATTATTACACGTGGAGAGGGTGAAATTGGACTAGACCCTGCACTTGCGACAAAGAGTAATGTCATTATCATTGTGAAGGAACTACCTGCAAATCCTACTTGGTGGTACACCGATGGAGTACACATGATTGTGTCTCACACCATGAGAAACCCAAAAAATGCAGTAGATCCAAGAATAAAGTCAGGTAATTATTTAAATAATGTAATGGCCATAAATGAAGCAAAAAAAGCAGGTGCCTATGACGCCATTATGCTAAATGCTAAAGATGAAGTCACCGAGGCCACGACATCCAATATATGGGTAGTAAAAGATGGTGAAGTCATCACTCCTCCAGTGAAGGCCGGCCTACTTGGTGGTATAACGAGAAAGTCATTACTAAAGCTAGCGAAAGAAAATAAATACAATATCAGTGAAAGAAATTTTAATGAAGAATTTCTTAAATCTGCAGATGAATGCTTTCTTACAAGTACCACGAAACTATTGGTACCTATTACTAAAATTGACAATCAAGACATAGGAACTGGAAGGCCTGGTCCAGTGACTTTAGAGTTGTTAAAATTATACAAGAAGGCCAATAATATCTAGGGATAGAAATGGAAAATAAAGCTCAGAGTAATGCTCGTAAATTATTAAAAATTCTAACTGAAGATAAGTATAAAAGAAGACGTGCTCCTTTTATTATTTCGATTGGAGTAATTGCCCTATTCATTATCGCTATTTCTTTTTATAAAAATAACCAAAAATCACAAGAGTCTTACCTGATAAGTCGTGAAGAAAGATTGAGCTATAAGGACATAGATAATGCACTTAAAAGAGGTGTTAACTTTGAATCTCTCGGTAAAGAGAAGAAGCATATTCTCTATTATCTAGCTAATGGAAAATATTCTTTAGAAGCTATTAGTTATCTTAAGAAGTCAGGAGTTAAACTGAACTCTCTCAATGCTGAAAGTAAGAATGCATTAGAAGATATTCTTTTAAACTTAGTACCTAGTCATAAGAACTTAGAAGAACATTTTTATCAGAATATTTCCACTCTTCTAAGTCTAGACCTAACTGTCAGCGACACGACAATTCGAGAGGCCTCTAAGTCTTGTGAAGAGAGCTCTCTTGTTACTTGTTTGAAGATTGCATATTATTATAAAGCACTAGGAAAAGAAGAGCACGCCACTAGTTATGCTAAGAGATCATGCTATACATCTAAGGATGACTCT
>NZ_JBFGYP010000252.1:0-2294 GCF_041587335.1 Halobacteriovorax sp. | reverse complement strand
GCTATGAACGAGGTGACCAATATTAGAAATCTCTTTTATAGTGTTGTAGAAGTTTCCTGATACAGTAACACCTTTCACTGGCCTTACTCTTTTTCCATTTTCAACTAAGTATCCACTTGCTGCAAAAGAGAAGTCTCCACTAATTGCGTCCGAACCAGAATACATTCCTTGTTCTGAAATGATTTCAAAGTATGTGCCCTTATCGAAGCTACTATCATCACTCTCTACTGAAGCTATGACCTTATTTGTCCCACCAACACCTAGAGATGACTTTGGTGATCTCGTAGCGTTGAAGCTATTAGTAAGGCCTAATTTTTTTGCAGTGTAAGAGTTATGGAAGAATCCACATAGAACACCATTTTTAATTAGAGGTGTTTCAGACATCATATTACCTTCGCCGTCAAACATTGAATAAGCAAAACCACTTTCTAAAAGAGGTGAGTCTGTCATAGTTAACATTGTTGAAGCGACTTCAGTTTCAATCTTGTTCTTCCATGGGTTCATGTCATTAATGGCGGCCTTCGCTGAGAAGAGTCCAGAAAATACATTAAAGAATTGAGCAAGCTTATCAGTAGAGAACACTATGTCATAGTGACCTGTCTTAATTGCTGTTCCTTCAAGAAGTCCTAGAGCATGTTCGTAAGAAACATCAATGCAGTCGTTTGGATTTAGTTCACTAAACTTTCTCGTTAGCGATTGATGTACATGCATACTTTGCTTACTGTTTTTCTCTAAAAGAGCAGCAGTATAACAAGAGTACGCCTTGCTCTTTTCAATACACTTTGTTCCAAGGTGATTGAGGTAGAGACTCTGATCGATATATTCTCCAACACCGTTGTACGGAGGAGTTTTTAGATCCTTATCTTTACTCATAAGATCTTTTTCAATCATTAGCGCCATTTCAATTAACTTCTCTGGAGCGGCTCTCTCATCGTCATATTTAAAACTCTTTGTTCCATCTATAAGCTCAGATCTTTGAACTTCGATCTTTTCTAGCTCTTCTTCTTTAGAGTACTTCGCATTAGCAAGAGCTTGCTTTACAAGAGTTTGAATTGTCTCATCATCTGTAGCTTCACAGTATGAACTCCCTATCTTGTTGTCTTTGATAACTCTAAGCCCTAGAACTTGAGTACCAGAAACTTCATAAGAAGATACTTCTCCCTGTTCAGCCTTTACAGATATACTCTCTCCAGAGTCGACAACTATATCCGCTTGGTCAGCTCCATTTTTAAGAGCTACATCAATTATTTTTTCTAATACTTGCATTTCCATTACGCTTTCCCCCCAACAAGAATTTCATCGACTTTTAAGGCCGCTTGACCAACTGAAGTAGGAATTGAACCTGATACAGACCCGCACATTCCTGCTGCTAGAGCTAGATTATTTCCAACCATACTGATCTTCTTAAGAACATCTGGTCCAGTTCCAATTAGAGTGGCCCCTTTTAGTGGGCGATCAATTTTTCCATTTTTAATTAAGTAACTTTCTTGAGCTGAGAAGTTAAACTCACCAGTTCCTGGCTTAACAGAACCACCACCCATCTTCTTGCAGTAGATACCATTATCGATAGTCGCTAGGATATCATCAAGAGAGTGATCTCCAGCTTCAATATAAGTATTTCTCATTCTTGAGGCCGGGGCATACTTGTAACTCTGTCTACGACCAGAACCAGTTCTGTCATAGCCAGTTTTCATAGATCCGACTTTATCTACTAAGAAGCTTGTAAGCTTTCCATCTTTGATAAGCTGAGTCTTCTTTGTTTCCATACCTTCATCATCAATATTGATTGATCCCCATAGGTTTTCCATCGTTCCATCGTCAACAGCACTAACTGCTGAATGAGCAATGTCTTCTTCCATTTTGTCCCAAAATACTGAGGCCTTCTTTTGCACAGAAGTTGTCTCTAGTAGGTGACCACAGGCCTCGTGAAAAATTACTCCACCAAATCCATTATCGATAACAACAGGCATTTTTCCTGCAGGACAGTCATCAGCTGTAAGTTTAACTAAGGCCTGCTTAGAAACAAGTTCACCCATTTCTACAGGATTAATATTATCTACAAGTTCCCAGCCCGATAGTGCTCCAGGAGCGTCATATCCAGTGCTCTGCTCATTACCATCAGTCGCCACAGCATTTGCCATGAGACGAGTGTAGTTTCTTGTATCAGTAACGTGAAGGCCTTCAGAGTTGAATATTTCAATGTCTTGAAGTCTTTGTAGAACTCCACAAGTGACCTGAGAGATTTTATCTGATTGCTTTCTAGCGGCAGCATCAATTTTTAGAAGGTATTGAAT
>NZ_JBFGYP010000251.1:0-2324 GCF_041587335.1 Halobacteriovorax sp. | reverse complement strand
CTTAAGATTTCTAAAATAGAGGAATTTGAAAAGACAGCTTCTAAGGAATTAGAAGAAGTTCTAAATAGTGATGAAGAGATGCTCAGTACTTATGATGTATTTTTAAAGAACTTCTCTGTTAACTTCAATCTTATCAACGAAGAGCTTTTAAAAGTTTGGCCTAGCTATAAGGCCACTAATATTAGATTGGGTAACCAACCGTAAGTTTTAAAATGAAAGATGAAAAGTCTCCTGAAGAGGAGACTGAACTGGAAGGTTCTGATATTGCCTTGAAGTATCTCGCTTCAATGTTCATAATTCCAAGAGCAGTAAAATATCCCCCAAGAGCAACTCCTGAAACTGGATCAGATCTTGGAACGATCTTCCCTGCAAAGCTAGACTGTCCAAATCCCACCAGAACTCCTAGTTGACCAGGGGCCTTTGAATTATCAAGTAAATTAACTAGTCCCCATGGAAGAGTGTTAATGGCCTTAAGGTCTTTAGTAATGAAGAAGTTAACATTTGATTGAGTTGCTTGCTTTTCTACTCCGTCAAACTCTGAGAGGCTACTCATTGTCCCATAGAACTTCATTCCATATTGAATTAAGTGAATACCAGCGCCAAACTCAACAAGGGGTTTTCCCTGTGATTCAGGCATTAGATCCATAACCTGTTGACCAAAAATCATACCAACTGAAAAGTAGAGTTTAGGCCAAGTGAATCCTTTGTCCTTACTTTTTTTCTCTTCTTCTTGCCCTTCAAGAAAAGATTTCTTTTTACTTTTTTCTGCAACTCTAATAGGTCTCTTTCTTCTGACCTTTCTTCTAACACGTTTCTTTTTTACGATACGCTTTTGTGGACTTTCTGGTTTTTGAGTAAGTATTTTTCTTTTTGTCGGCTTAACGGTTTTAGCAATACTCTTTCTTTGAAGCTTTCTCTTTCTTTTTTCTAGGTAAATGGCCTTTGCCCTAGCTTTTGCTTTTCGTTTTGCTATTTTTCTTTTTCTAAGTTTTTCTTTGGCAATACGAGTTGAGATTTCTCGGTCCACTCTAGCTGTAGAGGTTGACCTTAATTGAGCTTCTTTTGCTACGAAGTCTCCCTTATCTAAGATGACCTTATAGAGTTGCATTCTAATTTCAATTAAAAGATCTCTTTTCTTTGCCTTACTAGGTAGTTTTAGAGTTTCATTTCTCTCATTGAGTCTAGTTTTTAGAGTATATTCTTTCCCTGCTTTAATAAGCTCTACGTCTAATAGTGATTCTTTATACTTCTTTTTACCAAGAGCACCTTTTTTTTGTTCTCTTGAGTTTAGAGATAGGTCGTACTTATTAGTGTCGATGATTATATCCACTAGGTGTCTTCTAATTTCTTCATCTTTAACTATAGATTCTTTAGAAAGACTTATTTTATTAACAAAGAGTGTTTCTTTAACGGGTTGTGCTAGAGAGATGAATGGAATCACCAATACTAAAACTAACTGAGTAATAATTTTGAACAAACTCTTAAGCATAATTTCCCTTTTATTTATTTATAGAAATATTATATCTAAGTAATTGATTAAGTGGGAGGGGGAAAGCTTGAGTCAGGAGACTCTAGGGGTTATTCTACATTTTTCAATGATTCTAAAAAAGAGATGTAATTTGATTTATGTCCAAAGCTTTTGTCTGTAACTTGTGTAAGTGGAAGCCACTTATAGTCTTGGTGCTCTTCTTCACTAATCATTACTTCAGGTTCTCCACTAACTTTTGCCAAGAATACTTTTTCTAACACATTTCGATTCCATCTATCGTTAAACTCAAATTGAATTTCTAGCTCTGTGAGTTGACCGCTAAGGCCAGTTTCCTCTAAAAGCTCTCTACTTGCTGCTTCTAGGAAGTTCTCACCCTCATCAACTGAACCTGTGACATTTTGCCAGAGCTCTCCTCTGTCTTTCTTCATCTGCAGTAAGAGTAATTTATTTAGGTTTTCTCCACCAATAATGACAACCTGAACTTTTTTCTGAATATTTTTTTCCATGAGTCATTATATCAAGATACGAAAAAGTAGTAAGTTAGAGGATAAAATGTTTTACGCGGAGAGTCTTTTGGGGCATTTTTTTGCATTATTTTATGTGCGTCATGCCCCTGACTCATTGCTACTCAGTGTGCAAAATGATATGAATATGGAACTATGGCGGACATCAACACTTTTCTACACACACTAGCGACGTGCCTGCCGGGATTTTTAATTGGAGTTGTATTTCACGAATACGCCCATGCTTTTGTTGCCACAAAATTTGGTGACGATACTCCCGAGCGATACGGTCGACTAACACTTAACCCAGCATCCCACGCGGATATTATGGG
>NZ_JBFGYP010000250.1:0-2351 GCF_041587335.1 Halobacteriovorax sp. | reverse complement strand
CTTGATTCACTCAATAGGTATGCATCACATTTATCATTAGATATTTTTGATAAAATAGTCGCTTCGCATTTTGCTACTAACTGGCTCCAAAATTCTTGATCGATGCTACGCAGTGATTTTCCGCCAAGATCGACTATAACTTCGGCCTTCTTTTCAGATCCTTCAAAGAACAAGGCTGACTCCTTAAGTATATTTAATTTTATTCTCCTAATTAACATTTTTTAATTAAATCCGTAACTTAAAACTCTTGGCCAATGTAAAAAAGACCGATTGATTTAACTAATTAGCTGTAATTACTATAGTTGCCTCATTTTTTAGGCATATTCCTTAAGTATTTTCCCGAAATTTCCGAAATAGCTAAAGATTAAATACTTAATCCAAAAGGATTAATGATCCATTAGGAGATATTATGCTTGCTAGCTTTTCAGAGTTTAAATTCTATCAGTCGTTTAGAATTCCTGTAGAGGATGCTGATGATTTACGCTTTCTCGTTGAGGAAGAAAGTCTGTTAGGTAAGACTTCTTATATAGATGATGCAAAACTCATTGATATAAGTGTTACGGGTCTAGGGTTCTCTACTAAGCAGCGTATCAGTGTTGGTGAAGAACTTACTATCTCAATGCAGTTCAAAAGACATCATTTAGATTTAACAGGTAAGATTGTTAGAGCATTTTCAGAAACAATTGAAGATGACGATATTATTTATGGTTTAGAACTTGAGTCAGATAGGGAATTAAGTAAATTTCTACAACACTATGTTATGAGCTTTTCAACAGATAGACTTAAGGACTGTCTTATTGATTCTGCCCTCAAGGAAAAATACACAAAGGCCAGTGATGGGTTTGAAATGTTCTCGCTACTGCTTTCATTATTTAAGGACATCACATTCTTTGGTGATAAGGAAGGTTTCTTAGATACGATGCTTGAAGAAGTAGTAAGAATTTTAAATGCACAAAGAGCTTCTATCTTTTTGATAAATCCTGAGTCCAATGAGCTAGAGGCGATAGGAGCCCTGGGGGTTGATAAAGGTAAGTTAAAGTTTGACTATAGGCTAGGTATTGCAGGTTCTGTTTTTACGACAGGAGTCGCTTTAAATATTGATATTCAAGATGACAAAAGTAGATTTAATGATCAATTTGATAGTCAATTTGGATATGAAACTAAATCAATAATTTGTCATCCTATTCATAATAGAGAAGATAAGATTATTGGTGTTATTCAAATTTTAAACAAAAGAAACCAAGATAGATTTACTGTAGAAGATGAGAAAACGATGAAAGTTTTAGCTCTTGTTTTTTCTTCAGTATTTCATAATTACAATCCAATGTCAGAGTCTAGTCAAATTAGAAGATTCTCGACTCCATTTGATAGAAAGCATGCCCTTATAGGAAAGACATCACATGTTTCTTCTTTGAGAAGTACGATTATTAAGACTAAAGATCTTGATTCCCCATTACTTGTTCATGGAGAAAAAGGTGTTGGTAAATCTCTTTTTGCCACTATCATCCACCATGAAGGGTGTAGAGGACTTAAAGGTTTTGAAGTTGTAAGATGTGAAGAACCTATTAGAGATAAGCTCTACGAAGAACTCTGGGGCGCTGAAGATAAGAACACATTTGCGAAAGTAAAGGGTGGGACTATTGTACTTCATAGTATTTGCTCTTTAACAATTAAAGAGCAGAGAAAATTAATGAACGTTTTTAAAGAAAGAAAAATTCCTGGAACTTTTATGTCCATTGATGCGCGTATTATTGCAACATCTAATAAGGACCTTGCAGAACTTGTAGATAAAGGGGAGTTTGATAGAGAACTCTATGAATATCTCTCTAGTGCTTATGTTTATATTGAGCCTCTTAGAAGAAGGATTGATGATGTTGATCTACTCGTAGACTTTTTCCTAAAGGTTGAGTGCAAGAAACAAGGGTTACTACTTAAGAACTTTTCTCCTAAAGCTCTTGCTAAGTTGAAAGACTATGATTGGCCAGGGAATGTTGCAGAAGTTAAAAAATGTGTTGAACGAGCTGTTCTATACAATCCTAAAGCACATATTATCACAGAGGTTGCACTTGAAAATAATGCATCCCCACTGCTAGATACATCAAGCAAAAGAAGAATGTTTGGTAACGTACCACACGTTGCTGATTATAAATTACCTCTTAAAGATAGAGTTGCATTGATTGAAAGAGAAATGATTCTTGCTGAAATTAAGAGAAATAATGGAAATAAATCAAAGGCCGCTAAGGAGATGGGAATCTCTAGAGAGGCCTTAAGAAAGAAGCTACTTCAGTCTTCGAGTGTTTTAGAGAGTGTTCAAGTTGAAACTAGCTCTAAAGAGAAAGAAGCCGCTTAAT
>NZ_JBFGYP010000249.1:0-2357 GCF_041587335.1 Halobacteriovorax sp. | reverse complement strand
CGCTGCAGCTTCTAAATACTTTTTCGACTTTGTCTTAGCCATGATAACACCTCATTGGTTTTAACGAGCTTGCGCTCTCCCACTTAATTAATAGTCTAACTTTAAACCCATTGCTCTAATAGAACCTTCAATTGTTCTTTCTGCTGCTTCTTGTGACGCTGCAGTTAGATCTGGTCTCTTAGCTTCAACTATCTCTTCAACAACATTCTTAGGAACTGAACCGGCTACTTCTGTACCTGGTCTTTGAGATCCTCTTTTTAACTTAAGCTTTGACTTAAGTAGGTAAGATGCTGGTGGTGTTTTCGTAACAAATGAAAACGATCTGTCAGAATAAACTGTAATAATTGTTGGAAGTAGTGTTCCAGCTTCTTTTTGCGTTTTCGCATTGAATGCCTTACAAAATTCCATAATGTTCACACCCTTTTGACCAAGTGCTGGTCCAATTGGAGGTGAAGGGTTTGCTTTTCCGGCTTCAATTTGTAGTTTAATGAAACCTGTAATCTTCTTTGCCATGATTACTCCTGCGATCTAATGATCTACCAACTTGTTAATAATTATGCTTTTTCTACTTGTGTGAAATCTAACTCAACCGGTGTTGGTCTACCGAAGATTGAGACGTTTACACGTATTTTACCTTTTTCATTTACTGCTTCAACCGTACCTACGAATGATGCAAATGGACCTTCAATAACCTTAACAGTCTCACCTTCTTCAAAGTCGATTGTTGCCTTAGTCTTCTTAAATCCATCACCTTGTTGACCAGTCATGTAAGCCGCTTCTTCATCAGAAATTGGCGCTGGTTTTTCAGATGTACCACCAACAAAGCCAGTGATTTTATCTGTATCTTTAACAAGGTGCCATGTCTTATCATTCATGATCATTTTAATCAATATGTAACCTGGGAATAACTTCTTTTTTATAGTTCTCTTTTTCCCATTTGCATGCGTAGTAACCGTTTCCTCAGGAACTAATATCTCTGAGAAGTATTCAGTTTGCTTATAGTTAACAATTCTTTCTTTAAGCGCTCTTTGAATCTTACCTTCTTGACCAGTAAGTGTCTTAGCAATAAACCATTTGAAATCAGGAGATTCTCCTGCAGAAAGCTCACCTTCAGGAGTCTCTGTAGTTTCTTCTTCAGTTGCTTCTACAGTCTCTTCAGTCTCAATAACTTCAGTAACTTCTTCTGCTGTTTTATTTTCGTCAGACATATATCACCCTATAATTAGTACAATAATTCTAAAATTTTTCTAAATGTGAAATCTACGAGTACGAAAATTCCACTTATTATAGAGACCGTTATTACTAAACCAACAGTCATCTTCAATACAGAGTCTTTATCTGGCCATACAACCTTAACTAGCTCTGAGTAAACTTCCTGCATATGCGTAGAAGCTGATTTGCTCTTAAGTATTCCAATAAAAGTCCCTAGTCCAACTAGAATCCCTAAACCTTGAGAAACTGCCAAGAAATTAGAAACCTTAGCTTCTAAATCAAACCATTCACCTAATTGACCAACAAAACGAATAACTACAAATCCAGCTAACATGCTGATAATTGCAACAAATGCGTTGATCCACTTTTTTCCGTCTTCTACTCGAATAAATGACATCCGAAAAATCCTTGGACTAAATTATTTTCAGCAATAATTTGCTAAAAATTCGTTATTATTTACGTATAAGTTTTCCATATATCCATCAATTGATACGGTTTGTCCATCTATTTCTACATTTCAAATTAACGCACACCTAAAAACCATGAAAATAATCCACTTAAATAATTTTTGTATTATCAATTTTTAGACAATGTAGCCTTATATTCTATGAAGGCCTAGTAAGCATAAAAGCTTTGAAGACATAACAAGGGAATAGAAACTTATTTTTCAATAATACTTAACCGCAAACCAATATCTACAATTTTTCCATATAGCACAAGCTGGAAAATGCTTTCCGTAAATGAAATCTTGTGACCTGAATTTTATTATCTAGATGAATGCTAAAGAAATGGCGGGTGCAGAGGGATTCGAACCCCCAACCTACTGATTTGGAATCAGCCGCTCTACCAATTGGAGCTATACACCCATTTTTATAACTGAAGATAAATTACTTAATCTATACTCATCAGTCAATCTTAAAGAGAAAAGAAAAGGCCATCCGAAGATGGCCCATTCATATATAAAATAATTATTTAAAAATTATTCTACGATCTCAGATACAGTTCCTGCACCAATTGTTCTACCACCCTCACGGATTGCAAACTTAAGACCTTTTTCCATTGCGATTGGAGTTATTAACTCTACGTCGAATGAAGTGTTGTCACCTGGCATGATCATCTCTGTTCCAGCTGCTAACTCAATAGCT
>NZ_JBFGYP010000248.1:0-2365 GCF_041587335.1 Halobacteriovorax sp. | reverse complement strand
TAGTTCCTTAATGGCCTGATTAAGGTTTTTCTTATCAATATTTTCGATAAATCTCTTGATACTCTCTTCAGACTCTTGGGTAAAACTTGTATCTTCTCCCCATCTGTTGAGGTGAGAGGTATTGATCGTATTATTTAATGACGAATTTATAACTTTGTTTAAGAGGTTTTTTGAAACATGAAGAGAACTTAGTGAGCACTTTTCTTTTTTACAGTTCGTTATGGCCTTAGACATGGAGTTTGAGATCTTTAGCCTTGCAGTATTAAATAGTAGGTTCTCTTCCTTACTTAAAAATGTTGGTTTGATATCAGATAGGTGAGGTGCAACTTGCACTATCGATTGACTCTCATTTTTTCCGGAAAGTCTTTGAATGGTTGAGATAAAATTTTGCTGCTCTTGGGGAGTATAGTTCGAGCCAAGCTGTGAAATGATGGCCGGAAGGTCTCTGCTATTGATATGGGCATCGTTAGCTAAGTCTTCAAAGATATGTCCAATCTGTTGATTTGTTGAGCCAAGGGAGTCGATTGTAATGTCATTTACGTTATAATAATTTGCAACTCTACTTTCTTCTTGCTCATTATAATTATCTATATAGTTAGAGGTATTAGAATCACTATTGTAGTTAATACTGAAATTAAATAGGTCGCCGGCCTGGGCCTGAAGGCCAATTGTTATGATAAGTGTTTGAAATATGGATTGTATTATCTTTTGCACATCTCTTTATACCAGTCATGTAAAAAGAATAAACAGGAGGTGTAAATAATTCAAGTTTTGTCTTTATTTTAAGCAATTCCATTAGAATTAAATAAAAACTAAGGGATATAAGAATGCTTAAGAGACATCTTCTTTATACATTATTAATGACAGCTACTTTTGCTTCATGTTCAAAGCAATCAGCTATAGTTGTTAAAGAAGAAGTAGCACCTCCTCCTGAAGTCTATACAAGTACAATGGCAATAGATGATCTCTCCAGTGTTAATAAAAGTAATATAAATGAAGTTATTAATCGTATCTCTTCACGAATGGTCAATGATAGTGATTGGTCATATTTTTGGAAAGGTATGAATATGCAAAATAACTCTTATGATTGGGATATTGAAACATTATTAAAAATTATAGACCTTTCAAGGATTAGTTGTGGAAAGAGTGCCTCTGCATCGTTCTCAAACTTTATACAACAAATCTTAAATCGAGTTGAAGGTCTAGAAAAAGAGCAAGTTTTAATAAGAGCATTAAATCATTTTGAAACATGCTCACTTAAGTTAAATAAGAATCTTGTTAGAGAGCTTCTAAATCTCTATAAAAGTATTGAGGGGAAGTCTACTCAGAAACAGTTTATCAAAAGCTTTTCATTAATTGTAAATAGACCTATAGATGAAGATATTGTCGACCTTATTGATATACTTGATTCTATTGAAGATGTCGAAGAAAAGCTAAGTCTATATTATGGCCTTAGGGGAAGTTATCACTATAAGGCACTATCAGACAAAGTGATTGAGTCCTTTGATTATAAAGAAATAATTGATTTAAGCTTTAATGAAAAAATTGATTTAAATGATTCTTTAGAGTTTCTCACTCTTGCAAAATACCAGCAACTAGACTTGAGTAAAGAGAAAATTGAAAAGCTTTTTAAAGTAATAAATAAACAATATCTAAATGCTTCAAGTAGGCTAGAAAAATACAACATATCAAAGTTTCATTATGATTCATTAAGAAACTTAAGATATCTTTCTTTGCCAGAAGTTGAAAAATGGGCTGTCTTTGCGCTTGAAAACTTTGAAGACATTGGTAGGCTTTATCCGAAAGGATCGATTCAAAGGTTATTTCTAGAGAGCTTCAAAGGTCAAAGAGATGAAATAGAGTTTGAACATACAGATGAAAAGATAGATCAATTGCTTGTTCTCAGATCTAAAATTCAACATGAAAGAGATTCTAGTATTAGTGTAGACCTTTATGATCAACTTTGTGTTCTATTTACTGATTTTGGAGTTAGAACATTTTCATCTAATAATATTTCTGACTTTAATAAATTAGGATGTAAGAGCTTTATAAATGATGGCCTATTAAAAATAAATGAAACAGTAAATATGCCTTTTTTCAGTGCTGTTCATACCTTGGGATCAGATATTAGATTTGATAAGAAGCCAATTAAACTTTCTATAATTAATACTTCTCAAAAATTTATATATAGCAAAGTTAAAGATACTGCCTCAACTGATCAGTATGAACATATTGTGATCCCTCTTGTTTTTGCTCTATCCCCAATTAAAGACGTGAGTAGATTTAAGGTTGGACATAAGCAATATTTGGCAACTCATTATATTTACAAGGATGCTCGTCTATTAGTTCCTGGTCTTGATGGTAT
>NZ_JBFGYP010000247.1:0-2393 GCF_041587335.1 Halobacteriovorax sp. | reverse complement strand
TCACTAATTAATTCAAGAGGAGAAACGTGATCAAAGTTTGTTAGAAAAATAGTGCTTCCATCAAACTTAGAAATATCATGAATATTATCTACTTTTAAAACATCAAAGTTATATCCATAAACACTTCTTAAAACTTCAGCATCGAAGCTCTGAGGTAACTCATTTATATATACAATTTGAGTATTTATATTTTCTAGTAAATTCTTTCTAAGAATGGCAAGGATTGGCATACTATTAGATGCAAATGAAATCACATTCTCTACGGAGAGGCTTTTTGACTCAGCAACAACCCATTCTAAGATACAAGACAAAGGATGACCTAAGCGAATATAGTCAAAAGCAGTTGGCAAGCTTGCTAGCTCACTTTCTAAGTCTTTAACACCAACAGTTCTAAGACTAGAGAACTTCTCTAAAAACTCAGTCTTTGCTCTTTTTTCATTATATATATCTAAGCGGTGTGTAGTTAACTTCACCCAGTCAGATGGCATATTTGCTAAAACATTTTCAATAAAGTCTATTCTATTTTCATTAGTCATATTTGTACCTCAATTTTGGTACTAATATACAAGATTTACCCCATTCTTTAAAGAGCTTAGGGCCGAACAAAGGATGACACCCCTAAACGCTATAAAAATAGCATCACGGAGTGTCATTTTATGGGATATCTACATGTTATAGAGTTGATCTCTAATATCTATAAGCATTTGCTCTCTAGAGAGACATCTTCGTACGGCCTTATAAAATTTCTTATTTCCAACTAGAGATGTTGCACTATTAGTTTTTCGCCCTCTTGCTGTACTGTCACAACCACCATGAGTGTTAACTCCAATAACTTCATCTGTGGCCTTGTCAATTAGTGGTGCTCCTGAAGACCCTGTATTTGTATCTCCGTTGTGCTCCATTATTCCTGGAAGTAAAAATATTCCAGACTTAACAAGTTTTGCTTCTGTCGAAGATAGTGCGTAGTGAAGTTCAGATCCAAAAGGATTTGGGCCTTCTAGTCCGGAAGTTACACCGTAGCGACTATTGTCAGTATTTCCAAATTGATAAACAGAAATATCGATTCCTTTCTTAGACTTCTTCTCTGGAAAGTTGAAGTGTCCATATGCTTCTCCTGGGTAGAGTTTTGTTTCTTGATTAACTAAGAACTCTCCTACTCCCCAATGCTTTCCTATTCCACCCTTTGCAGTAATCTCCCCACTGTAAACGACTGAGTTTGGATCAATGTAATAGAAGTCATTCTTCTCACTTTCTTGTGGAATACCATCAATACTTCCTGGAACCTTAAATTCGACATACTCAGCAATTTGTCCGCAAACTCCAGAAGTCACAAAACAAGTCTTCCCAACAAGAGCAACAGTACATTTTCCTCTCTTAGTATGAGTAGGATTGAATCTAGCAGTCGCTCTACCTACTCTATTCTCATCACTAGGAACTCTATTGTCTTCATAGCTACACATAGAAGCGTGAGCCGAACTTGCTGCAAATAAACCTAAACACAAAAGAAAACTAAACCTCTTCATTTAAACTCCTTATTAAAATATTTCTATTTTTTATCTATAAAAAGCATAACTGCAAACGCAGCAAATTGATGCTTATTGAATAGATAGAGTCATGAAGAAAGGAAAAAAAATTTCACAAAAAAAAGAAAAAATAGAATATGAAATAGAAAATGGTATTCTTGACTCCGAATTCTAGTCCTTAAGAACGGGAAGATAAATCTTAAATCTTCTTGATCCGTATCTTAGGATAAATGTAGTTACGATAGTGATAACAGCACAGTAATTAATATCTATATTGGAATGACTGAGAGTGATAAAAAGGATTGAAGCTAAAGCAGCAACAGTTGCGTAGAGCTCCTTATTTAAAAGAATTGAAAACTCCTTACTGAAACTAGATCTTAGAATACCTCCAAGAACAGCTGTCATTGTCCCCATGATAAATGCGGTCTCATTGTTAAAGCCTAGCCTAAGAGCTTGATGAGTCCCTATGACAACAAAGGTACCTACTCCTAACGTATCAAAGAATAAAAGTAGTCTATAGTATTTCTCATAGACCTTAATGAGAAAGAATGTAGAGAGAGTTGCCCCAAATATTAGATATAAATAAACAGGCTTCAAAGTCCAAAAAACAGTGTCTGAAATAATAAGGTCTCTCACCGTTCCACCGCCAACAGCAGTTAAAAAAGCGAGAAAAAGCATTCCAAAAAAATCAAACTTGGCCTTACCTGCAATAATAGAACCTGTGATTGAAAAAACGACGGTACCTACATAGTCTATATATATAAAGATTTCGCTCATAACACTCTCCCTTCTTAGTTGAAAATATTCATTTAAGAAGAATTTATAATTCATGATTATAAATTATAACCTAACTCTCCTTAGTTTTAAGAG
>NZ_JBFGYP010000246.1:0-2399 GCF_041587335.1 Halobacteriovorax sp. | reverse complement strand
TGGACATATTCCACTTGCATCTCATCAGATCCTTCTTGAGTTTTGGCTCTTCTCTTCTTTCTTAACGGATGGACTTGCTTTGACTGGAAATATATTGGCCTCTAGGTTTAAGGCCATGAAAAGTATTGATAATTTTCAAATAATGAAGAAGAACCTTTTAACATTGTCTCTTATTTTTGGAGTCGGCTTTACTTTCTTCTATATGGTCTTGAAGGAACAATTAGTAGGTGTATTTACTAATGATCCTGAAGTTATATCTGTAATAGATTCTATATGGCCATACCTGGCATTTTCTCAACTCTTTCTCTGTGCCACTTACGTGTATGATGGTTTACTCTTTGGTCTTGGGAAATTTGATTACGTAAGAAAGCATATGTTCCTAGGTTTTCTTTTTTCTTTCTTACCGTTTATTATATATTCATTTTATAGTGATCAACTACTTTGGATATGGCTTGGACTTATAGGTTTAGGTTTTTATAGAGTCTTTATTGGTTACTTTGGAAGTAGAAATTTTACTAGGGAATTATTGTGAGTATTAGTAAAGGAAGTGATGGTTTCACTAAAGAGTATTGGGATGTGAATTATTCTTCTCCTGATGAGATGGATGGTATTGGTAATGCTGAAAATCATGCGAAGTATATTAAAGCAACTCTAGACTTGGACTATATCGATATTAGTAGTGTTGCTGACCTTGGGTTTGGATTAGGTCATCTTTTTCAAGCTGTAATGAAAGAATTCATTCCTTACAGGGCCTTGGGGATTGAGCCGTCAAAATTTGTCTTTGATCAAGTCAAAAAGAGAGGGATTTCCCCTGTGGAGTCTACTTCTCTTAAATTATATAATATGGATCTTCTTTCTTGGTGCCAAGATGCACGTTTTGTTAAACACTTTGATTTAGGTATATGCACTTCTGTATTTCAATATTTATCAGATGAAGAGGTAAGGGAAGTACTGCCAATTCTAGCTAAGCGAATTAAGTACTTATACTTCAGTGTGCCTACAGATAAAGAGCTTGATCGTCAGATTGAAGACCTAGAGTTTAAAGACGAGTATGCTATTAGGCGTTCAAAGTCTTGGTACCAAAAAGAAATTAAGAAACACTTCACATTTGTTTCATCTAGAATTCTAGAGAGCAAATTTCATTTTAAAGAAGAAAATACTTTTTTTACTGACTTACTTTTTAGGTTTTAAAGAGTAGAATGATAATCAAAAAAATTCTCAGGAGAAGACATGAGCTGTCCTTGCGGTTACGAAGTTGAATACGAAAAATGTTGTGGACCACTACATAGTGGGTCTGAAAAAGCCAAATCTGCAGAGCAATTAATGCGCTCAAGATATGCTGCATTTGCTAAGCAAGAAGTCGATTATATTGTTGCTACGCAAGATAAAGCAAGTAGAGACGAACTTAATAAACAAGAAATTGAAATATGGTCTAAAGAAAGTGACTGGAAGAAACTTGATATTGTTGAAACAGTTGACGGTCAGCCAGGCGATACTAATGGTATCGTTGAATTTAAGGCCACATATGTTGTAGGTGACAAAGAAGTTGTGCACCACGAGAGAGCGACGTTTACTTACGAAGATGACGCATGGTTCTTTGTTGAAGGTGATTTACTTAGAGATGCGGTAAAACGCGCTGGGCCAAAGGTTGGACGAAATGACCCTTGCCCTTGTGGTAGTGGGAAGAAATACAAGAAGTGCTGTCTTTTAAAGATGTAGCTTTTACTTAGATTTTAATTAATGACTAGGTGCTGCGGCACCTTTTTTATTTGGGCATTAAAATTTAATTTATTTAATTAAATAATATGAAAATTATTTTTTTGATTTCTTTAATATGAACTAGTTACATATTGCGTTCATAGGGGTATAAAAAATCAAAGTCTATTTTTTTATATAGTTATATATTAGCTAAACATATTAACGTTTTAACGGGATTATTATTACCATGATTCGTATTAAAAAAGGTTTAGACATTCCTTTAACAGGAATCCCTAAGCAAACAATCGAAGCTGGTCCGCAAGTTAAAAGAGTGGCCTTAACAGGTCCTGACTATGTTGGGATGAAGCCATCAATGAAAGTTCAAGTTGGTGACACTGTTAAAGCTGGTCAGGTTCTTTTTGAATGTAAGAAGAATGAGGGACTAGCATTTACTTCTCCTGCAAATGGAAAAGTAGTTGAGATTAACAGAGGTGCTAAGAGAGCATTTCAAACTATTGTTATTGAAGTAACAGGAATTGAACAAGTTCAATTTGAGTCTTACAAGCAAAAGAATGTTTCAGAACTTTCTTTTGATGAAGTTAAGAGACTACTTCTTGAATCTGGTCTGTGGACGTCTCTTAGAATGAGACCTTTTTCTAAAGTAGCAATGCTTGAAGATAAGCCACACTCTATTTTCATTA
>NZ_JBFGYP010000245.1:0-2448 GCF_041587335.1 Halobacteriovorax sp. | reverse complement strand
TGATGCCAAAGACAACAGAATATTGTCTCGAAAATGGAATTTGGTTTCAAAACTTAAGTAAAATTCTTGATATTTCGCACAAAAAGATAAAATTTTACCTTTAATTTCCTAAATTCCTATGTTGCTTCGGGTTTATTTTGTTACACTATTTGTAATTATTCCCGTTTGTAATACTTGAATGATTGCTAATACATAACTAAAATAGTTAACTTAGATACTAATGCTCAAAAAGAAGAGCAAATTTATAAGCATTAAGGAAGATAATGAAACAACAACAAAAAACTTGGACACTTTGGATTTTTCTATTCTTGGCCATGGTCTTAATTTGGCAGGCCACGAACCAATCATTAAATAAAGAAAAAGTTGTCGACTACTCAACATTTCTAACTCAAGTTCAAAGTAAATTCGTTGATAATGTGACTTTCCTTGGTGACCTTACTATTAAAGGTCAATACAAAGAAGAATACGAGAACGGTTCACACTTTACTGTTACAGCTAAAACTGATGAGTACACAAAGAAGTACTTATTAGATAATGGCGTTATTTTAAAATATAAAAAAGAACAATCGGGAAGTCTATTTACGACTCTTCTAATTCAATGGGCTCCAATGCTTATTTTATTTGTTCTTTTCTGGTTCTTCTTAAAGCAACTTCAGTCTGGTGGCGGAAAAGCGATGAGCTTTGGTAAGTCAAAGGCAAAGCTTTTAACGGCACAAGATAAGAAAGTAACATTTGATGATGTCTCTGGTGTTCAAGAAGCTAAAGAAGAACTTTTTGAAGTTGTAGACTTCTTAAAAGATCCAAAGAAATACACTGGTCTTGGTGGTAAAATTCCAAAGGGATGTCTATTAGTAGGACCTCCAGGTACAGGTAAGACATTACTTGCAAGAGCAGTTGCTGGTGAAGCAGATGTTCCATTCTTCTCAATTTCAGGTTCTGATTTTGTTGAGATGTTTGTTGGTGTTGGTGCTTCGAGAGTTAGAGACTTATTTGAGCAAGGTAAGAAACAAGCTCCATGTATTATCTTTATTGATGAGATTGATGCTGTTGGACGTCACCGTGGACACGGTATGGGCGGAGGACACGATGAAAGAGAACAAACTCTAAACCAACTTCTTGTAGAGATGGATGGATTTGAATCAAATGAAGGCGTCATTATTATGGCCGCAACAAATAGATTAGATGTTCTTGATCCTGCACTACTTCGTCCTGGTCGTTTTGATCGACGTGTAATGGTTGGACCTCCAGATGTTCGTGGACGTCTTGGAATTTTAAAAGTTCATGCAAGAAAAACTCCTCTAAATGAAAATGTAGATTTAGAAGTTGTAGCTAAAGGAACTCCAGGATTTACTGGTGCTGACCTTGCTAACTTAGTAAACGAAGCAGCACTTACTGCAGCTCGTTTAGGTAAGAAGAAGCTTGAAATGGGAGATTTTGAATCTGCTAAAGATAAAGTTTTAATGGGACCTGAGAGAAAATCGATGGTTATTTCTGATAAAGAGAAACGTGTAACTGCTTATCACGAAGCTGGTCACACTCTTGTTGGAATGCACCTTCCTCATACAGATCCAATTCATAAAGTATCTATTATGCCTAGAGGTGGAGCACTTGGTGTTACACAAACTCTTCCAAGTGAAGATATGCATAACCTTACAAAGTCTAAGTCAGAGAACTTAATCGCCTTCTTAATGGGCGGTCGTTGTGCTGAAGAGATTGCGTTTAATGAGATCACAAACGGTGCTTCAAATGATATTGAAAGAGCAACTCAACTAGCTCATAGCATGGTTTGTTCATGGGGTATGTCTACAGCGATGGGTCCTAGAAACTTCTCTAAGCCAGGTGGTTCTCCATTTGGTGGTCCAACTTCTGATGCTGTTGGATACTCTGAGCAAACTTCTAAAGAGATTGATGCTGAAGTTCATAAGTTTATCGATGATAACTATAAGCTAGCTCTTAATATTCTTAATGAGAATAGAGATGCTTTAGACAGACTTTCTGAGGGTCTTATTCTTTGGGAAACGCTTGATCTTAAGCAAGTTGAGGCCTTAATTGCTGGTGAAGATATTGGTGTTCCAATTATCTCTGAAGTAAAAAAAGAAGAGCCTAAAGAAGATGCTCCAGAAGAAGTTAAGCCAGAAGCTGATGTAGCTGAAAGTAAAGACTCTTCTAAGGACGATGGATCTGTTCCAGTTTAGTCCTAAAGAAAATTCAAATTTTAAAATGATGGGGGTGATTAATATCACCCCTAATTCATTCTCAGATGGTGGAAAGTATACTTCACTTCCTTTAATTAAAGATCAAATTAATCATTTTAGAAATTACGGCTGTAAGTGCTTTGACTTCGGTGCAGAGTCTACCGCTCCCTTCAATAAGGCAATTACTAAAGAAGAAGAACAGAAGCGTCTAGGGCCACTCTTTGAGCTGATCAAGAGTGGTGAGTTTAGAGAG
>NZ_JBFGYP010000244.1:0-2449 GCF_041587335.1 Halobacteriovorax sp. | reverse complement strand
GGATGATAAAGAAAGTTTAGACTTTAAGATGTAGAATAGATGAAAGTTATCAGACAACAATTGTCTGTAAAAGTTTTAAATATTTATCAAAGCTATTTGCAACTTCAACCTGTAATCTAGTTAATGGTGTCCAATCTCTAGCGAGATTACTCTCCATAATTTATCTCATTACAAATTGCTAGATGTATCTAGTATTCTGTAAATCAATTATAAGTATCTGTTTTTAATATGACTTCTTGCAATTTATTCCAATCCAAATACTACAGTTCTCTGGTCATTTGATAGAATAAGCTTCTCAGCTCCAAATATCTCTTTTAGTTTTTCTAGAAATAGTGGGTTTGGGATAGTTTTCAAATCTGGCAGCTAGTACTCAACTAATCAAAATCTTCTAATTTATTAATTAAAGTGATCTTCTCTAATTTTAGGAATATCAAAGAGAACTTCAGTCTTAAGAAAAAATTAAATCACTAATGAGCTTGAGCTTTGTTTTATAGTTGTCCTTATTTATAATAAGAGGGACTACATTTTTGAACTTAGTAACAAATTCTTCTAAGCCTTTTGTACTTTCTGGAAGAGACGTATATTTCACCTCTATTGCAATTAACTTATTTCCAATCTCTAGTATAAAATCAACTTCATAATCTCTTTCTCTCCAGTAATAGACACATCCAGGAAACTTTAAAAGCTCCATCAAAATAAAGAGTTCAAATGCATGTCCGTAGTACTCCTCATCAAATTGCATATCAATTGCTTGAGAATAGAGAGCTGGCGCGAGAGGATATAACTTAGGAGAAGATGATCTTTTTTTAATAATTTTGCCGCTATACTTTTCTAAACTTTTTATAAGAAAGGCCGCTTCAAATAATTTTATATAGTTTTTAACAAGGTCAGTATTTCCCTTGTCTTGCAGCTGCCCCAGAAGTTTTGTGTAGCTAATTTCCTGGGAGGCATAAGAACAAATCAAATCAAATGACTGCCTAAAAAGAGCAGGGCTCTTCACATGAACCATACTCAATATATCTTTCTCTATAACAGGTGTAATGATTGAATCTTTAATATACGAAAGCCATTCAAACTTATTCTCTATAAACTCATAACTACCTGGATATCCTCCATACTCTAGATATTTTTTCAAATCAAATTCATTAAGAAGTTCTTGAGAGCTTTCAAAGTCCCAATGGTAAATTCGATGTAATATATATCTACCAGTCAAACTTTCAGATAAACCTCTGTGCAATGAAAGTGAGCTAGATCCAAGAAGAATTAATCGAGGAGAATTCTCCTCTCGCTGATCCCAAAACTTCTTTGCTTCTTCGGCCCAGTTTTCAACCTTTTGAATCTCATCAATTATTAAGAGTTCGACCCCCTCTCCCAGGGCCATTTGCCATTGAAGGGATAACCAACTTTTGGGCCTAGAGATTTCTCCGTCTGCAGATATATACTTACTAGAAAGTCTTGATTTCTCGCTCAATTGCTTGACAGTAGTAGTCTTTCCCACTTGCCTAGGACCAATTAAAACATGAATATGACCCTCTCTTTTATTGACAAGGTCCATTATTGAATTCAGCTGAGGTGCTTTTATATTCTTCATAACTCACCCTAACACAAAATACTAGATAGACCTATCAAAAATACTAGTAGTACCTAGTATTTTGTAAAGTACTCGTAATTAACTGTTTTTATTATGAAACCTTGTAATTTATTCCAGTCCAAATACTACGCTTCCCTGCTTATTTGATAGAATAAGCTTCTCAGCTCCAAATATCTCTTTTAGTTTCTCTAGAAATAGTGGGTTTTGGACACTTCCTCCTGTGCAGAGAATATATTCAATATCTTCAGAATGAGTGTTAGCTGTCTCTAGAGACTCTTTGAGGGAATTTATAATCTTCTCAGTGACTTCATCAGATTTATTAAAGTAGTCTTTTTGAGAGAGTGAGTTCTTAAGCTTCACTCCTCTTTTATTATAGATAAGCTCACTCGTTAGATTACTAGAGAGATTAATCTTTGCTCCCTCAACTTCCTTCATAAGGTCAAATCCAAGTTTTGAATCAAAGAGACTTTCAAGGTTATCTAGTCTTTCTAGGTCCTTTGAGTCAGTGACAAAGTCTTGAGCGTCTTCAATATAGCTTTCAATATTTGAATCATTTATTAATGAGAATACTGCGGGAGTGCTCATTTGTTGGATAAGAGTTTTAGAGATTCCATGCTCAATGGAGCTTCCTGGTCTCTTGTACTTAACTCTAGATCCAAAGTCAGGAAGAATGAAGTTCTTCATAAGAGAATAATCAAAGCTATCTCCAGCAATATTCACTCCGCTAACAGAGAGAATATCTGAACTAGAGAAGTTTCCATTTTTCATATTGATAACACTAAAATCACTTGTACCAGCACCAAGGTCAGCGATTAAGACCTTGGACTCTTTATTTAGTTTGATATTCATACTTTTTGC
>NZ_JBFGYP010000243.1:0-2467 GCF_041587335.1 Halobacteriovorax sp. | reverse complement strand
GTCTTTGTTTCAAACTGACTTTCTTCGATATTTTGATCCTCTTCCAAAGGAGAGACAGTCTCTGATTCCAAGCTATTTTTTTCTTCACTTTCTTTTAAGAAAGATAGCTCTTCTAAGTCTTCTTCGGAAGTTTCTATCTTCCTTTTTGTAATTTTCTTTTTTTGTGACGAAGTTCTTTTCTTAACTTTTGTGATCTGTTTTTTTCTTATTTTTACTTTTGGTTTTGGTTTTGTACTTTTTAATTTTTGCGATGAAAAACTAGATGCCACTACTTTTTTAGAAGGAGCAGGAGTAGGCACTTGATTATCAATCTCTTCTAGAATTTGTTTTTTATCTTTATATAGTAAAGATATAGTATATTTTGACTTAAGGTGAGGTATTCCTTTTAAGTTAGACCTAAGTCTTCTGGACTCACTCGCTCTATTAAACCTCTTGTTAACAAATTTACACTTATATTCAAGAACGCAATTACTTACCCTTGGCGCCGTACTCTTGCATGACCACTCACCTACAGACTTAGGCATTTTAGATCCACGACAAAACTTAGTGCTCCTTGCCATCCTCAGTTCGGAACGGGCCTTAATGTAATCTAGATGACTTCGAGTCCCCTCTATAACTACACTGAATTTATCCTTTGCATTTTGAGCACTAGAATAGAAAGGCATTAGAAATATAATTAAAAATAGAATTGATTTCATATAGTTCAATATTTTACATCCAAATTTCAAGAGTTTATAGACCCTACAATTTTACCTCAATACACTTAAGATACTGTTTTTATAGGTATTAACGATAGATTCTATACGACTATAACTAGCCGCTTCATTACCTATCGAAGATTTAGTGGTAGGATTGCGAAAATTTTCAACTCATTTAAAGGTATATATATGACAGTTAACGTAGATCCTAAGGCAATTGAGGCACTTAACAACTTCAAACTTCCTGATGATATTGGATTTGGAAGAACTATGGTTCCAATTATGGCGACTTGTGACTATGAAAATGGAAAATGGGGAGAGATCAAACTACTACCTTATGGACCTCTTCAACTAGACCCGACAGCAAAAGTACTACACTACGGTCAGGAAATCTTCGAGGGTATGAAGGCATACCACTTTGAAGGAAATGGACCATACTTATTTAGAGCAGATCAAAATGCTAAGAGATTTAATGAGTCAGCTAAAAGAATGGCCATGGCAGAAATTCCTGAAGAAATCTACCTTGAAGCAGTACGTACAGTTGTTGGCTACTCTAATGACTTTATCCCAGTTCAAACTGGTGAATCTCTATACATACGTCCATTTATGATTTCAACAGAAGAACACTTAGGAATCAAGCCTAGTGAGAAGTTTAAGTTTTTAGTTATTGCTTCACCTTCTGGTGCATATTTTACGACTGGTTACCTAAAAGTACTTATTGAAAAAGAATATATTAGAGCTTGTCCAGGTGGAATGGGTGCAGCCAAAACAGGTGGAAACTATGCGGGAAGCTTAGTCTCAGCTCAAAAGGCAAAGTCTCTTGGCTTCCAGCAAACACTCTGGCTAGATGCTCTTGAGAAAACTTATATTGAAGAAATGTCAGGAATGAACTTCTTCTCTGTTATTAATGGAAAACTACATACTCCAGAAATTCAAGATACAATCCTAGATGGAATTACAAGAAACTCTTTAATTCAACTAGCAAAAGATCTTGGGTATGAAGTAGTTGAAGAAAAGATGAACATTAATGACTTACTTAAAGCTATCGAAGATGGTTCGTGCAGTGAATGTTTCGCTTGCGGAACTGCTGCTATCATCACTCCTATTGGAATGTTAGGAAATATGGAAGGGAAAGAATGGAATATTAGTAATCCAGAAGGCCCTGTAGCTAAGAAGTTAAGAGAGACTCTACTCTCTCTTCAAGAGGGACGAATCGAAGATCAGCATGGTTGGAGAGAAACTGTAAAAGTAATCTGTCACTAATCAATCAGTAATTATTAAATTCTAAGAATAAAAAAGGCCGCTATAAATGCGGCCTTTCTTTTTTAGTAAATTTATTTATTAATGATCTGAATTTGCCATAAAAGTTCGAAGAACTTCAAGGCAAAAACATAGCAATTAGAGTTGGACCAATAGCTGCAGCAAGAAGATCTAAAGACTTAATTTCATCTTTACCAAAAGAACCTCTGTATCTAAGAAGTTAAGAGATACTCTACTGTCTCTTCAAGCTCTTGTTGTTACAAAAATTGTTTTACGTGGTGACTTAAAGCTTCAATTACTTTCGAATGAACCTTTGGAATATAGGATCGGTGATAATAACTAAGAAATATTGGTGAAATCATTTTCTTATTATATTTTTTTTCTTTAATTAACTTATTCTTTTTCACTAAATGTTTAGAAACTACTGCTTGACCATATCCAAAACCTACAGCATCTATAATTGCATAAATATCAGCAAAGAAATTTCTTTTAATTTTATAATTCTGACT
>NZ_JBFGYP010000242.1:0-2469 GCF_041587335.1 Halobacteriovorax sp. | reverse complement strand
TTGAACCTTAGGACTAGATTTGCCCATTTCAATTACTTTTTTTTCTTCTTTAATTTCTGGTCTTAGTTTAGAGATAGGATGATAAAAGCTTCCAAAAGACTGTACTCTCTGTGGAAACTTAAATTCGGATGACTTGAGGCCACTATCAGACAGATGATATTTTTGAACAACTAAATTTCCTGTCGACTCATCTAGATACAATGCGGTCGCAGAGTTCTCACTACTGTCGTAAGTTTCGTGCATCAATCTATGTGCTAGCGTCGGAACAACACTTAATGAAACTATTAATAAAATAAGAATTAAATTCTTTATCTTCAAACTAGTAATCTCTCACGGCTACCCTAATTAGTAGACTTCTCTCTACTACTTTTCGGGTATCCGACCAAATTACTTTAGTATATTCAACATGAACAATTTATCACAATTACAGACACTTAAGATAGATCCTTAATATACTCAACACTCCAAGTAATGGCCGGTAGAGCGAGCGCAAGAATAGAGAATAGAACTACATCTCTAAGACTGGCCTGATTTTTTGAATCTCTTACTCCAAAGTATATACCTAGAACCATTCCAAGAGTAAGACCTACAGCATGGGCCATATTAGCAATAGAAAAAACAAAGACACCCATTAAACATAGAAAGAACCATCCTACCATCAGAACAACATCACTTTTAGGTAATGAAAACTTCGCCACTGGGTTTATTCTCTTATACATCCACAAGTAACCCAATAGACCGTAAACAACCCCACTCATTCCACCAAAGTTTGGCCCAGAGATTAGAAATTGTGAGAAGTTGGAAATAGTTCCAACGATCAAGATAAACACTAAGAGAAAGTTTGAAGACTTCTCTTTCTCAATAATCTTTCCTAGGTCTTTCATCCATAACATATTAAATAAAATATGCATGAAACCAAAATGTAGAAATATTGGAGTTACAAGCCTCCAGTATTGACCATTTCTTATTTCGGCTAATTCAAGGTTATCATTTGCTGATATTTTCATTACAGAATATAGCTCTGGAAGAATATTAAAAGAGTTTAAAATATAAACTACAACACAAAAGGCAATTACAATTTTTGTGGTTAATCCCATAGGAATAGCTTGTATCTCAGTCCATTCCTTTGAAGGCTTAAATTGTCTAGGAAGTCCTAACATCACTCGATATATATCCATCGCCTTCTCAACATCCTCTTCTTTAAGCACACTGAGAACGTACTCTTCTTCAAGCTTGTGAACCTCTATGAAAATACCTTGTTTCTTTATTTCTGTAGTAATTTTATCGGCCATAGATTTATCGGCCAAGCTTGCAAAAGGGATCATTAATTACCTATCTTATTATTTGATTCTAACCACTTATAAATTAGTAGTGAAATTTCTGTAGAATAGACTATAATACCAAAGAAAATTGTTAATCAACTACTCTGTAGATTAATTTTCTTAACTTTTTTCCGATAAGTACAGAAAGTACTCGGTCTATCTAGTAGACAAAGATTGTGCAAGACGCTCAGGAGACAAAATGTCACATTTAAAATCACAAATTTTATCAAGAATTGAAAAACATACGAACTCAAAGTCTATCCAAATGGATTTTGAGTTCTTAGTTGAATTACAAAGAGAACAGGCTCCTTCACTTAGAAGCGATCTAGTTGAAGTATGTGTTATAGAAAGCTTTGCTAAATTATACGAAGACAAAACACTAGACTTTCTTCTTTATGAATACATGGGTCAACAATATTCTCAAAGCTTAAACAGAACAGCTGCCTAATCATTACCTCTTAAAGGGACTCATTAGCATTCCCTTTAAGCTGTCCTCTCTTTCACTCTTTAAACCACATTCAAAAGTTTTAAAGTCGTAGTTTTTATTTTCAGAATAGCTTCTAAAGATATAGTCCCAGACAGAGAGATTGAATCCGTAATTAGAGTTATGCTTATCCATATCTGGGTGATGATGAATGACATGATAGTTTGGTGTAACAATAAAGTATCGAAGATAATTTTCTAATTTCCAAGGCAGTTGAATATTTGCGTGATTAAATATGGCCATAGAACTTAGTATGATCTCAAATAGCAATACTGTATTAACTGATATCCCTAAAAGCAGAACAAAAAATGTCTTTATTAGAAGTGAAAAAATAATCTCTAATGGATGAAACCTTAGAGCTGTCGTAGCATCGAGAAAAGCATCAAGATGATGAACACGATGAAACTTCCAAAAAAACTTTGAGTAATGAAAGTATCTGTGCTGCCAATAAATAATAAAATCTAAAAATATAATTCCAGCAAGTGTCTCTACCCATAACGGTACAGAGAGTAAGTTAAAGAGTCCTATCCCCTGCTTAGAAGCAATGATACTGACTGCCACGGGAGAGAGCTTAATAAATATCTGAGATAGAACAGTCCCTGTAAGTAAGAGCAAAAGGTTTGAAAGCTTTCTTTGATTTCCATATAGATTGGACTTACGGGT
>NZ_JBFGYP010000241.1:0-2471 GCF_041587335.1 Halobacteriovorax sp. | reverse complement strand
GGATAAAACCCTTCGTTAGTCACAATTACTGACTGCATTCGCTCAGGATTATCAAACTTGGTGCCTTGTAAATATGTCTCTTCTAGAGAGTGCACTTGTAGAGACAATAAGAATGTCAGAAATATCGATAGATTTTTAATAACCTACTCCTTTGATAAGTTATCGGCGGAGTAGGTACATTACTTTAGTGTATAAATCAGGTATACCTAACTATTTGATTTAATGAGAGAATCGATTGTGGATTTAACTCTCTCATCCGTTGCCTCTACATCAGGAAAGTATCTAGCTACGATTTTCCCATCAGCAGAAACTAAAAATTTCTCAAAGTTCCATTTGATATCTTTATCGCTTCCAGTGATCAGACCCTTCTCAGTGAGTAGTCCTTCAAATTGTCCCTCTTCATTCTTAGTGTAATTTACTTCTGCACTAGTTAACTCTTTATAGAGTTCATGCTGTCCCTCACCTTTTACAATAATCTTTGAATTGACCGGAAAAGTTACATTATAAGTTAAAGAACAAAAGCTTTGAATTTCTTCATCACTTCCAGGTTCTTGACCTAAGAATTCATTTGCAGGAAAACCTAAAATCTCTAGACCTTGTTCTTTGTACTCATTGTATAGTTTTTGAAGACCTTCATACTGAGGTGTTAATCCGCACTTTGAAGCGACATTTACTATAAGAAATGCCTTTGCATCAAAGTCCTTTAAACTTACATCTTCGCTTTTATTATTTTTAAATTTTATGTCTAATAAGTTACTCATACTATCTCCTTTTAATAAGCTTGTTCTAAAATATTTTTAACATCATTTAGACCTAAATCTCCTGTTTCAGAGAGTGCAGTTAGCCCCATCTTCTCCATGTTTCCAACAACAGTGTTTAGCTCGTCTTGTTTTATATTGTAGTGAGATAGTTTTGTTACAATTCCTAGGCTATTGAAAAACTCTTCCGTTTTTTGAATCACAAGGTCAATCTTCTCATCATCTGAACCTTCATTTATTCCCCAAACTCTACTTGCATATTGAAGAAGTTTCTCTTTCTTTTGAACTCTTCTATCTCTTAGCATTGAAGGGAAAACGATTGCTAATGTACGCCCATGAGCTATTCCAAACATAGAAGTTAACTCGTGACCTATCATATGAGTTGCCCAGTCTTGAGGGACACCAACACCTATAATTCCATTTAATGCCATCGTAGCGGACCAAATAAAGTTCTCTCTGGCCTCTACATTTGAATAATCACTATAAGTAGTTGGCCCATCTTCTATTAGAGTTTGAAGAATTCCTTCTGCAAAACGATCTTGTATCTTAGCGCTTGAAGGATATGTTAAGTACTGCTCCATCACATGAATAAAAGCATCTGCCACACCGTTAGCAATTTGCTCTTTAGGAAGAGTTTGCGTCAGTTCAGAATCAAGAAATGAAAATTTCGGATATGTTAGAGGAGACATCACAGGATACTTTTGATTTTTAAATGTAATTACTGCGCCTGCGTTCATTTCAGAACCAGTGGCCGGAAGAGTTGCAATGCAACCAAGTGGAAGTGCCTCTTCCTGGGGTGCAGGTGTGAAACCGTTAAAAAGCAACCCTTCATATTTGTCTTCTGGAAGCTTAGACGCCAGAGCAATGAACTTAGTTCCATCCATTACAGATCCACCACCAATTGCGAGTAGAAACGTAACCCCTTCAGACTTCACTACTTCAGTGGCCTTTATAAGAGTTTCATATTTTGGATTGGCCTCTATTCCGCCAAACTCAATGACCTTTCTATCTTTAAGTGCAGTAAGAGCTCTATCTACAGTCCCGTACTTCTTAGCACTTTGCCCGCCATAAGTTAGTAGTACCTTTGCATCTTTAGGTACGAGAGAATCTAACTCTTCGAACCTATCTCTACCAAATACAATTTGTGTTGGATTAAAGAAATTAAACTTATTCATATGATTCTCCTATTTAGTTTGTATACAAAGTATAGTCGAATATCTCTCACCTTGCAAATACTTTGCACACAAAGTATAATAAATTAAGGAGAAAGCGTGAATTACGATAACTTAAAGCTTAAAAATCAAATTTGTCATAGAATATATACGGCCTCTAACGCCATGACGCGTGTCTATAGACCTATGTTGAAAGAGCTAGATGTTACCTATCCGCAGTACCTTGTGCTCATGGCCCTTTGGGATGAAGACAATATCTCTATTCAAAAGCTAATAGAATTGACTTCAATTGACGGTGGATCGTTGAGTTTGATGCTAACCAAGCTAGAAAAAAAGAAGATTATTAAAATCACAAAAGATAGTACTGACAAGCGAAAGCGTATAATTTCACTTACAAGCCACGGTGAAATACTTAAAGATAAAGCAGTTTCAGTCCCTGAAAAAATGTGGTCATGCTTAGAGTCATTAGAATATGAGGATGCACTTGAGCTTATTGCACTATTAGATAAGATGAATTGTGACCTTAATAAACAAAAGTAAG
>NZ_JBFGYP010000240.1:0-2500 GCF_041587335.1 Halobacteriovorax sp. | reverse complement strand
GACTGCAGCGATTAGAGTAAAGAATCTAGAAAAAGCTGTCGCCACTGCCGCACCTTTTAATCCCATTGCAGGAATTGGACCAAGGCCAAAAATAAAAATTGGATCAAAGATAAAATTACCTAGGCCAGCTACTGCCATAACCATTGCTGGAAACTTAGTATTTCCCATTGCTCTAATAATACTATTTCCAGTCATAGGAACTACAATAAGAGGAATAGATAAATACCAAACACGCATGTACTCAGCGATCATTGGAATAAGATCTTTAGGAGCTCCCATAAATAGGAACAGAGGCTCTATAGTCATCTCACCAATAACGGTAAGAATTAGACCTAAGACCACAACCATTGAAATACTATCTGTGGCGTAGCGAGAGACTTCGTCCGATCTCCCAGATCCTAGCGCCATAGAAACAAATGACGTTGCGGCAATTCCGATACCAAAAGCAACAGCTCCTACCATTAGAGGAATAGGAAATGTAAAGGCCACAGCTGCTAGCTCTCTATGTCCAAGCTTACCAATATAATAAGTGTCTACGAGGTTGAATATAATTATTGAGAATACACCGAAAATCATAGGCCCTGCGAGAGAGACTAGCTGACTGCCGATATCTCCTTGCGTCAATCGTGCTTTCATCACTGAGTTATAACACCTCAGGAGAAGTTTGCACAATCTTAACAAACGAATTACTTAGACATAACACTGCCTACTTCTAACTCTCCTATACTAATTTTAGATTTCATAAGGAGAAAAAGTGAAACCTCTAGAACTTATAAGCTTTGATTTATGCCCGTTTGTTCAAAGGTCAATAATAACTCTTTTGAAGAAAGACATTAAGCACAAAGTCACACACATCGACTTAAAGGATAAGCCAGAGTGGTTTCTAAAAGTTTCTCCTCTTGGAAAAGTACCCTGCTTAAAAGTTGGTGATGAAATACTTTTTGAAAGCGCTGTCATCAATGAATTTCTAGATGAGATTACCGGAGGAGAATTCCTCCCGAAAAATCCTCTAGAGAAGGCCAAGCTTAAAGCGTGGTCCGAGTATTGTTCCGCCCTAACAATGACTCAATTCGCTGCGATGGCAGCAAAGGAAAAAGAAAGTTATGAAAAGAATATTGAATTATTTAAAGTTCAGCTTGGACGACTTGAAGAACATGCTTCAGGAGGTTCAACATTCGATCCTTCAGGTTTCACTCTCACCGATACCTGTATACTCCCAGTCCTACAAAGGACGAAGTTTCTAGATGATTACTTTCAAACTAAGATTCTAGCAAACTATCCAAAGCTAACAAGAATAGGTCTTGCACATTTGGAACAATCTTATGTGCAAGACTCAGTCCCAAGGGACTTTAATGTAAAATTATTGAATTATTTAAATAATGCCGACGTTTACTTGGTTGAGTAAACTTTTATTGATCTGAAAGAGAGGATTCTCTCCCCTCTCTTTCAGATTTTTGGGAACTTTATAGTTAAGATGCCCTTGTCCTTATCATGATCCAATTTAAAATCATTTTGATCAACTCCTCTCGGAAGTGATCTGGACTGATTAAAAGAAGATCTAAACGAACTTGTTACAGACCCTGTTTTATCTTCGTTAACAATAGTTCCTGAAACTACAAGGTGCCCGTCTTCAACTTGCACATTGATTTCATTTTTTTCAGAAGAGCCTACTTCAATATCATAGTAGTAGAATTGATCATCTTCTCTTTCAGTAATATCTCCACCGGCCATAGAAGTTGTAAAACTTTGAATACCTTGTGCTAAACCGCCAAAGAATGAAGAAGCGTTTCTCGCATCTTCTTCAGCGTCAGCGATCTCTTGATCAAATTGTTTTTTGATATCTTTGAATTTCTCATCAAAGTCCGCAAAGAAATTTGGAATATTAATTCCTTGATTTAGCTTTTTAATCTCTTTTCTAATTTTAACCATCTCCGCTCTTTCGGCCTGAATAGAGTTATTCATGATAGTGTAAGTAATTGAACAAGAGAAAATAGCTCCTAAAGTAAATGCACCTATATAACCAAGCTTGTTTTTCATAAGACCTCCAGATTTTAAATCTATAATATTTTATAACTATTGAAGGTAAAAAAAAACCTTCTTTGTAGAAGGTTTAATTAATTATTTAATAGAGATGTATTTCTTAGAGTCGGTATCATATTTTAAAAGAACCATCTTTCCTCGTGAGATAACGGAAGCGACGTGGTTGGGTCCATCATTTTCTAGAACAAAGGTAGTTAGAAGTTTAATACTAGGACTTCTTCTATCGCCTTGCTCCTCGGCAGTGAGGATTACATGGTAATCAATTGCTAGTTCATCAGATCCCTCAGAAAAGATTAAGTGGGCCACAGGTAGTCCTCTTAGTAGTCCATTATCACCTTGCTCTATTATTATCTTTGCTGGGAAATCAACAGAAGACTCTGAAGAGTTGTACCAATCGAATTGAAGTACTTCTAATTTACCACTTGATCTAAGAAGAAAGTGAACGTCACCGGCTTCAATG
>NZ_JBFGYP010000239.1:0-2521 GCF_041587335.1 Halobacteriovorax sp. | reverse complement strand
GTCTTGTAACCTAGATTCTTGTGTGAATAGCAATCTCTAGAATTTGAAGAACATCCTAGTGTGTCTGCTTTTCCTGAATTTTTCTGGTGTTTTGAAGTTAGAATCTTTTTTAAAGTGTCCTTTAATGATTCATCTTCGAGGTCATTTCTCTCAACAGAGTCTTGAAAAGATTGTGGGTAGTATGGGTGTCCGGCTAGTGTGGTAAACGATGTAATTAGGGCAGTCAAAATAAGAAGCTGTTTCACGCTAAATTCCTTTGAGTGGGGCATGAAAATATTACACACTTCACTTTAGGTCTGGCCAATCTTTTTTATTAGATTCATCTAATCTTTTTGTCAGGATTGTATTTTTAAATAAAAAAACCTCACATTCGTGAGGTTTCTTTATATATAGAAAATTATTTTTATTTAAAAATCGCTTATTCTCTCTGCTAACTCTGGGTAATCAATGAAAGGGTTTCTATTTCCTTGTACTGCATAGATACCATCATTTCTCTCTCTTTCTTCAGCATCTACTGGATCCTGAATACTCCACTCTTTAATAGTTCTTTCTTGCTCAGGACTAATTTTCATTTTGTATCTTATTGAAAAGTAAAAGAGTGCTCTTGCAACATTTCCTTTATGTTCAGTAGGTGGCTCAAAGTTCCCTGGCATTTCTGAATGAGAAGCTTCACAGTTACTTAATTCTCTAGATCCATTCACATTTCCAAACTCATAGTTTCCTCTAGTGCTATTCGCTTTAGAGTCTGTAGGGTAGAGGTGGTGTAGATCACTTTTTTGCATTCCTTTTGAGAAGTTGCTTGAGAACTTACTCTGTGGCCAAGTATGTTCGCAGTTTAGAACATTGCTATTAGGAATTGTGTTAGGGCCGATATTTGTTTGATTACGAGTAAAAACTTTACGACAGTAAACATCTTTTAGGAAGTAACCGTTTGCATCTTCTTCTAAGTGAAGTTTACCAAAAAGAACTTTTCTCGCTCCTTTATAGCCTAGTGATCTTTGAGAATAGCATGTTCCCTCTTTTACATTACAGCCAAGAAGGTCTGCTTTTCCTTTTCTTCTTGTATGAGTTAAAGAAAGAACTTCAAATAAAGTATCCTTTAGCTTCTCGTCAGAGAGTTTACCTTTTGAAACTTTTGAATTGAAATCTGATGGGTAGTAATTACTTGCAGCAAGTGGACTTAGTGAAATCGTTAGTAGAATAAGCGTTAAGATTTTTTTCATTTTCTAAACCTCTATTATTAGATTAGTGTGTGGTGCCCGGAATTTATAGGACCACAGGAATAAAAAGCCAAGTTATTTTTAAGTTTTTCTAATAATAATTATTAGCTCTTTTTAAATTAATGGGTTTGCTCTGCGTTGTGTTTGTGAAATAAAAAGTGACTAAAAGACTTTGATTCTTGCTTCTGATCTTGTTATACATTTACCCCACAAAAGACCTATACACACACACGATTTGCTTCAAGGAGCTCTAAATGAAATTCGCAAGATTTGTAGTTGTAACAAGTTTTCTTCTATTTGCTATTTCTGAATTTTCAAGTGCAGATGAAACTCAATGTATTAATAGACTGACTAATGACTATTCTGCTGACTCTGTTGCTCACACTCTTAGTGTTGATGACTACGATGTAAGAGATTACGGAAATGATCACCTAGCTCTTTCAATCAAGATGATTAGAATTTTAATAGAAGAAGCAGGTTGTTCACCAAAAGCAATTAACTTTGGTAGAAGTGCTAGAGGACGTTCTCACAATAGATGTGATCAAATCCTTAGAGGTATTCCTTCTTCTAGAGTATGCTACGTAGAGACAAACTTAGGTTACTTCTTTGTAACAACTAATATGCTAACAGATATGCATATTACTTTTAATCGTTGGGACTAAGACCAGATATACTTTAGGCCACAACTCTTGTGGCCTTTTTTTGTTTTCACGCCTTTTTAAATATTAGTATCCAAACAATTTATAATATAGTTACAATTATTCTATGGATAAACTAACAAGAATATTACTAGTCGCTCTGGTATCTACTTTGAGCATGAATTTAACTTTCTCATACACTTCAATAGCGGGTTATACAACGCCTCCGCTAGATGAAATTCACCTCATTTCAGGTCAGTCCTCAATGGATAAACTAAACCCAGAACGTATGTCTGTTCTCGTTTGGAATATTTATAAGGGTGGTAAGCCTGCTTTTAAAAATGACTTTCCTCAAATTATAAAAGGTAAAGATTTAGTACTTATTCAAGAATCTGACTCTGATGAAAAGGTTCAGTCGGTCTACCGCGAGATTGAGGGATTTAGATTTGATACTGGTGTTAGTTTCACTTACGCAAGGTATCCAAACTCATTTTCTGGAACTGCAATTGCTTCTAAGGTTGATCCCGTAGATGTAAGTCTTTTTAGAACTAAGTACCGTGAGCCAATAGTTTCAACTCATAAGGTTATTACTTCTGCGACTTATCCAATGGAAGGAAAGAGTGAAGAGCTACTTGCTATAAATATTCATGCAATAAACTTTTC
>NZ_JBFGYP010000238.1:0-2599 GCF_041587335.1 Halobacteriovorax sp. | reverse complement strand
TCGACTAACTTCACACTTGCGCGAGAGTTATGAAAGATTCCTCCGCCTTCATATTGATAAATATGGGACTCTTTTTCCACGATAATCTCTTCTAGAGCTCCAACATGGGTTGCAATAGCAATCTGGTTTGTCATGGTCCCTGAAGGGCAAAAGAGGGCGTCCTCCATTCCAAAAAGTAATGCTGCTTTCTCTTGAAGAGCATTTATGCTTGGGTCTTCTCCAAAGACATCGTCACCAATTGGCGCTGACATCATGGCAGATAACATTTCAGGGGTAGGTTTTGTTACAGTATCACTTCTTAAATCAATCATAAGAAAATACTACTAGATATGAAATTATATAACAATGAAAGTTCTTAGGCCTTGATGAACAAGGCCCTAGATTTAATCGACTTTTATTTTAACTGAAAGAAATCTTGTCTGTAGACCGTGGAAAGATCTAAATCTAAATTTTACATCTAAGTCTTTCTTTTCTGTTCTGATATTACCAAACGAGTCTTGGCAGTAGATATCAACCCAGTAACCAATACTAATTTTAGTTATATAACCAGATTCAACAGGTCTTCTCCAGTGTCCATTAGTAAGATTGAATCCGTAGACAGACTCTTCTGGTGCACACTCAAGTTTTTCAAAAACTAAATTGTTTAGTCCCTTTGTTTTTCCCTTAAAGTTGTAACTAAGCTTTGAAGTAATGTAGTTAGTCTCTGTAGAGAATAAACGTACTTCAAGAGGTGTATCTCTCATTACAAACTTTAAGATTTTAAAGTTTGAACTCCACATATTTCTAACTTTTGCACCTAATTGGTCTAGGATACTGTGGTTAGCAATTCCAACTTGATGACCTAGTTCATGAACTAGGATGCTAATCATTGCAGGAATATCATTATTAATTTTTTCGGCCATATCAAGGTTGATAAATATCTGACTATCTGATGAAAAGCCTGTCATCGCTATTCTTGAAGACTTATCTTCTTCAGATTTAAAGAAGTCTCCAGCGATTGCTTTACTGGCAAATAGCAGTGGTCTCTCTTGACCTATTTTATCTATATAGACTTGGTTAATCTCTCTTAATAAAATATTTTCTTGAGTGTCGATATCACACTCATAAGAGTTTAAACAATTTTGTATTGCTGTTTGAATGCTGTAATAGGCAGACATGAAGTTCTGTTCAACGAGTCCACTGCCGTTTCCAACAATGTCTCCAGAGCCTAGTCTTCCGAGTATAGGAGCTGTTGCTCTTGCGAATTGACGGTTTAGTTGCTCTCTTTGTGTGTCAGAAAGCCTTACCAATTCAACGGATAAAGTTATTTTAGATATAAGTAATAAAATTAAAATCGTAGTGTGCTTCATTTAATTTCCTAGTGTTTTACGACTTCACGTGTGTGTCTGAAAAATTGCATATTCAACTGATAGAGGTCATCGGCCTCAGTCGTTGAGAACTTTTCATTAAAGTCTTTTATAAATTCGAAAATATATTTTTTAGCAGCGTCAACATCTTCTGGTTTAACTTTCATTGTGACTGATGTCACTTGTCTTTCTTTTACTGATTGCTCGTCAATCGCCTCTAGCGCTCTATTGATCATTCCAAAGTGATGCCTTTTAATAGCTGAGCTAGGAACGTCGTTAGTCGTTAATAAGCCTTCCTTTAATACTATAAGTTTTCCGTTTTCGTCACGACCTATTGTTTCCATTTCGGTCATAATATTTAAAGCGTTTCTAATTTGTGATGGAGTTACTTTCTTTCTTAACTTCTTGAAAATCCAATCTTCGTCTTCAATAAAATTGGGAGTAGAAATTAATTGTTTAATTGCAAGGAAATACCATTCACTAATTGCTGAAAATTCTTTTAGCCCTAGTGATATAGACGTTGAGCCTGCATTTAACTCAGCGATTTTTTCTAAGATCTCTTTAGTATCTTTCTTTTTCTTTGTGGCTTTTTCTAGTTGAACAAGAAGAGTGAGGTACTGCTTCTCTTTCATTGTCATTTCTAAATCTTCAGCAAGTGAATTAAGCATATCGAAACTAGGAGATCGTTGCCCCTTAATTACCATTGTTAATGAACTTGGTGACTTATAACCTAGGCGGTGGGCCCATGACTGAAGGTTATTTGATGTGTGCGAGTACAATCCATCAGGCATTCCTACCTTAACGAGATAGTCTCGATAATCATCGAAATCAAATAGTGAAATTCTTGGTTGTTCTACCGTTTCTCTCATAATTCTCTTCTAGTTTAGACAAGAAAAGGCCCTTCTTAAGAAGGACCCTTTACACACACTACTTATATATTATTCGCAATCTTGGATTGAAAGTGTTTTAGTAAATAGTTTTCTACCAAATCTTTCATCTCTATCAGATCCGTTAGATCTTGTTGTTCTGTGAACATCAACTTCGTGTGAAAGTGGAAGAGTATAGTTGTAAGTTTCGTAAGCAACACAAATTCTGTCCCCTTCTCTACCTTGTCTTCTCCACTTAGTACATCTTTCTCTTGTTCCTTCGATAGCTGCTACACCGTAGTACTCAACTTCTCTAGTACAAACTCTATCTCTGTCTCCACCACCACGTGACCATGCAACACATTTGCTGATTGTTTTCTTAGTTCT
>NZ_JBFGYP010000237.1:0-2644 GCF_041587335.1 Halobacteriovorax sp. | reverse complement strand
TTATTTTACGACTATACTGCTCTATGATAGAGTACCACTATTCTAAAGCTAAATTTTTAAACAATATATAACGCATCTAAACATGGAAGATCTATGAACTTGTACGAAGATTACTTAAAAGAGATTGAAGACAGAAAATTAGAAGGGCTGAACCCAAAGCCAATTGATGGCGCAGACTTAATAAAAGTTATTATTGAGCAAATCAAAGACACAACTCATAAGCATAGAGAAGGATCTCTTAAGTTCTTTATTTATAACACGCTACCGGGAACGACTAGCGCAGCAGCTAATAAAGCACAATTCCTAAAAGATATTATCCTAGGTAAAGACACTGTAGCAGAGATTACAAAAGAATTTGCTTTTGAACTTCTTTCTCACATGAAAGGTGGACCTTCAATTGAAGCTCTACTAGACCTTGCTCTTGGTGATGACCAAGCAACAGCTAAAGAAGCTGGTGAAGTTCTAAAGACACAAGTATTCCTATACCACGCAGACACTACTAGATTAGAAAATGCATTTAAGGCCGGAAATACAATTGCTAAGGATGTCCTTGAAAGTTATGCAAAAGCTGAATTCTTCACAAAGCTTCCAGAAGTTGAAGAAGAAATCAAAGTTATTACATATGTTGCTGGAACAGGAGATATCTCAACAGACCTTCTTTCTCCAGGTAACCAGGCCCACTCTCGTTCAGACCGTGAACTTCATGGTAAGTGTCTAATCACTCCAGAAGCTCAACAAGAAATAGAAGAGCTTAAGAAAGCTAACCCAGATAAGAGAGTTATGCTTGTAGCTGAAAAAGGAACAATGGGAGTTGGCTCTTCTAGAATGTCGGGAGTAAACAACGTTGCTCTTTGGACAGGAAAGAAAGCTTCTCCATATGTACCATTTATTAATATTGCTCCTGTTGTAGCTGGAACAAATGGAATCGCACCAATCTTCTTAACAACAGTAGATGTTACAGGTGGGATTGGAATTGACCTTAAGAACTGGAAAAAGAAAGTAGATGCTTCAGGTAATACTGTACTAGATAAGAATGGTGACCCAGAGCTTGAAGAAGTTTACTCTGTTGCAACAGGAACTGTTCTTACAATCAATACAAAAAAGAAGAAATTATATAATGGAGATAAAGAGCTAATCGACATGTCAGCTTCTCTTACTCCACAAAAGCTTGAGTTCATGAAAGCTGGTGGATCATATGCAGTTGTGTTTGGTAAAAAGCTTCAAACACTTGCTTGTGAAGTTCTAGGTCAAGAAGTTAAGTCTGCTTACGCTCCATCAAAAGAAATCTCTCACGAAGGACAAGGACTAACAGCTGTAGAAAAGATCTTTAACAAGAACCTTTTAGGTGGTTCAGGTAAGACTCTTCACGCAGGTTCAAATGTTAGAGTTCAAGTTAATATCGTAGGTTCTCAAGATACTACAGGTCTTATGACTTCACAGGAACTTGAGTCTATGGCCGCAACAGTTATTGCTCCTACTCTAGATGCTGGTTACCAATCAGGTTGTCACACAGCTTCAGTTTGGGATGCTAAAGCTCAAGCAAATATTCCAAGATTAATGAACTTCATGAATAAGTTTGGACTTATCACTGCAAGAGACCCTCAAAAGAAATACCCTGCGATGACAGACGTTATTCACAAGGTACTTAACGATATTACAGTTAATGACTGGGATATCACTATTGGTGGTGATTCACATACAAGAATGTCAAAAGGTGTTGCCTTTGGTGCTGACTCAGGAACTGTTGCTCTTGCACTAGCTACTGGTGAAGCTTCTATGCCAATTCCTCAATCAGTTAAGGTATCTTTCAAAGGTACTCTTAAAGATCATATGGACTTCCGTGATGTTGTTCACGCAACTCAAGCACAGATGTTAAAGCAATTTGGAGATAACATTTTCCAAGGTAAGATTATTGAAGTTCACTTAGGAACTCTTCTTGCTGACCAAGCATTTGTATTCACTGACTGGACTGCAGAAATGAAAGCGAAAGCATCAATCTGTATCTCTGAAGATGCTACTTTAATTGAGTCTCTTGAGATTTCTAAATCAAGAATTCAGATCATGATTGAAAAAGGAATGGACAACGATAAGAAAGTTCTTCAAGGACTTGTTGATAAAGCAAACAAGAGAATTGAAGAAATTAAATCTGGTAAGAACACAGCTCTTAAGCCTGATGACAATGCAAAGTACTCAGCAGAGTTTATCGTAGACCTTGATCAAATCGTAGAGCCTATGATTGCAGATCCAGATGTTAATAATGAAGATGTATCTAAGAGATACACTCACGACACAATCAGACCTGTTTCTTTCTACAAAGGTGAGAGAAAAGTTGACCTAGGGTTTATCGGGTCATGTATGGTTCATAAAGGTGATCTACAGATTCTTGCAAAGATGTTAAAGAACATCGAAGAGCAAAATGGTAAAGTTGAATTTAAAGCTCCTCTAGTAGTTGCTCCGCCTACTTACAATATCATTGATGAATTAAAAGCTGAGGGCGACTGGGAAACACTTACTAAGTACTCTGGTTTTGAATTTGATGATACAAATCCAAAAGGTGAAGCTCGTACAAAGTATAGCAATATGATGTACCTAGAGCGTCCTGGTTGTAACCTATGTATGGGTAACCAAGAGAAAGCAGCTAAGG
>NZ_JBFGYP010000236.1:0-2656 GCF_041587335.1 Halobacteriovorax sp. | reverse complement strand
TGATCGTAGAGATATCTCATTGGACTGTGAATGTAGCTTATATGTTTTGAGTTCTTTGGTTTTTTAACACCTTTTATAACACAGTGAGACGAGCTAATAACAAGATCAGCGTCTTCAGTAATTTTTAAGAAGTTTGCGGCCATAGGAAATAATGGGAGAAACTTTCTATAGTGCTTTGTTATTCCAGGGATGTAATTTAGAAAGGAAGTCTTAATGACTCTATTTTCAATAATTGGACTAGTAGACCCTTTATCATAAATAAGTGTATAGAGAGGAGCATCTGGAAACATCTCACAAAATACTTCTAATACTCTCTCACCACCTCTAAAGCCAGTTAGCCAATCATGTAATATTACTACTTTCATGAAGGCAACCCTATCAAAAAATCAAAGTAATGAGTAATACTATTTATGACCTCTTATTTATTTTCAATAATTTAGCTCTGGGCACTCTCACATATCTAGCAAGAAACCTCCTCTTCACTTTATAATAATATCAAATAGTTATATATCTAAATACTTTTACAAATAGACTAAGACATAAATTCCTGTAAGATTAAATACACACAGATTCCCTTATATGGCGAAAAAGTGTACACTTAATAGATACTATAGCTAAGATCAATAATTAGTGAACGAGGTAATATGAGTAAGCTTAGACGGTTAACTGAAAAAACAATCTCAGCAAGAAAAGGGGGACACTACGGTCTCTTTACAACAAGTGACTTGGCCCTACTACTTAATGAACCAAAATCTTCTAACTTTAGTAAACTCTTACACAAAGCTACTAAGGCAAGCGTTCTAACTAATGTTTGTAAGGGTATATATATTAATCCCTTAATGCCTCCTGACTCCAAAGGAGTGCTAGAAAATATTGCCCTACTACTACACTGGGATAAGTTTTTATATATCAGTTTAGAGTCACAACTTAGCTACCTAGGTATTATTTCTCAAGTTCTTATAAACCACCTTACAGTTATGACTACTGGTCGAAGTGGAAAAGTAGAAACAATTTACGGTGTGATAGAATTTACGCATACAAATCATAGTATAGAATCTCTGAATGGGCATATTTACTTTGATCCAGATATAGGGATTTTTCGTGCAAAGAAAGATAAAGCAATAAGAGATTTAAATCGCGTAGGACGTAACTTACAAATGCTGGAGGAGTAGATCAATGTTAGATGTGCTAGTGAAACAGGCCCTTAGTAAAAGACCAGATCTATTGGGTCTCGAAAATGTAATAGAAAAAGAAATACTTCATCATGACATTATGACTGTCTTACACAGAACTGGAGTATTACAACAATTGACGTTCATCGGAGGAACTTCCCTTAGGCTATGCTATAACTCCAGCAGGCTCTCTGAAGACTTAGACTTTACAGCTGGGCTAAACTTTATGCCAGAACACTTTGATAGTCTTGCGGATGACCTCAAACTCCACTTAGAAAAAAAGTATGGTCTAAATGTTTCTGTTCGAGAGCCAAAACTGTCTAAAACAGATACTTCTAGCTGGAAAATAACGATTGAAAAGCATAGTAACCGCCCAGACTTACCTAGCCAAAAAATGCACATTGATGTTTGCTCTCTCCCTTCATTTGAAGTTGAACATCACCCAATAATAGATCATTACGGTATAAACTCCTCTATGGCAGGATTACCAATCCCCGTTCAAAGCTTAAGTGAAATATTGGCCGACAAGATGGTTGCTTTTGCATTTAGAGAAAGGCGTATCAAACCTCGAGATATATGGGACATTGTCTGGCTAAAACAGCAAACGATCGATCAAAGAGCAGACCTTGTGTTGAAGAAACTAAGTGTAAGAGAGAAGAGCGTAGACAGCTTTCTTACCAATATAGATAAGCATTCAAGAATGGTTCACAACGACCAAGAAACGAAACAAGACTTTTATAATGAAATGGGACGTTTTCTACCTGTTGATATTAAGAAAAGAACTCTAGATGAAGAAAACTTCTGGCCTTATTTAGTAAATGTAATAAATAAGGAAGCAAATGAGCTAAGTAAGTCTATCAAAAAAGAGGATGATAAAGAAAGTTTAGACTTTAAGATGTAGAATAGATGAAAGTTATCAGACAACAATTGTCTGTAAAAGTCTTAAATATTTATCAAAGCCATTTGCAACTTCAACCTGTAATCTAGCTAATGGTGTCCAATCTCTAGCGAGATCACTCTCCATAGTTTATCTCATTAAAAATTACTAGATAGATGGACCTAGTAAAAATACTAGATGCATCTAGTATTTTTTAAAACAATCATAAATATCTGTTTTTAATATGATTTTTTGCAATTTATTCCAAGCCAAACACTACACTTCCCTGCTCATTTGATAGAATAAGCTTCTCAGCTCCAAATATCTCTTTTAGTTTTTCTAGAAATAGTGGGTTTTGGACACTTCCTCCTGTGCAGAGAATATATTCAATATCTTCAGTGTTAGTGTTAGCTGTCTCTAGAGATTCTTTGAGGGAGTTTACAATCTTCTCAGTGACTTCATCAGATTTATCAAAGTAGTCTTTTTGAGAGAGTGAGTTCTCAAGCTTCACTCCTCTTTTATTATAGATAAGCTCACTCGTTAGATTACTAGAGAGATTAATCTTTGCTCCTTCAACTTCTTTCATAAGATCAAAGCCAAGCTTTGA
>NZ_JBFGYP010000235.1:0-2669 GCF_041587335.1 Halobacteriovorax sp. | reverse complement strand
ATACGGACTGAAAGAAGTTTCTACTAAAGTTGTTGTTGATGAAGTAGATCAAGGTATTGTTGATTACTATTATACTACTACTTTTTCAGTAGATTACACTTATGATTACCACCCAAATACTACAACTATAGTAGTAAAAAGTGTTAAGTATGCAGGGTCTAATCCAACTATTAAGTGGACTCATATTGAATCAATTGAAGGTCAAGTTTCTTGCGATTAATCTGATTTCAATAAGGTAATAGAGCGGCCCCTAATCACTAGGGGCTTTACACCTAAAATAATTACCCTTTTCTCTGTAGATTTTGACTCCTTTCTAAGCTTTTTGATATGACCAAAAGAAAAAGGGGAATACATGAAAGCAATACTACTTGTTGTACTATCTATTATTAGTATAAATTCAAATGCTTACTTTACTTCAAGAGCTAACTGTTTCTTGATTAGCGGTTCTAAAGCTCAGTGTGAAGCTTGTAATTACGCTTCTTATAGACCTATTCAATGTACATTAAATATCCAGGGAAGAACTAGTTATGGTAACTCATTTAATGGAGTTCAGAGCGGAGTTATTTTACCAGGACAATGTATGAGAGGTTTTGTTTTTGCTAATAACCCTTTCCGCGATCCACTTGTTAGCGCATTTGGAAATGTTACCTGTAGATAACTCTTAGTTTAGGTGCTCATATTGCACATCTGCTAAGACCTTGAGGAAGGTGACTATATCATCTTCCTCGTCATCTGTTAGTCCGAGATTGCCAATACCCATTACTCCTCTTCTTGAGCAGTAAGGTTAAAGGATTTCCACTGTTATTATTTTCTTTCTAGCAGCATACCCTTTAGGTAATCTCCCTCAGGAAACCCTCCTAAAGTAATACAGTCTTCATCCATACGAAGACCTTTGCAGACCTTCAATGAATTTGCATTTGCAAGTTGTTCAATCTTTTCATTAAACTTTCTTCTAAGTACATGGTGAGTATTTAAAAAGGCAACTATTCTACCTTTCTCACTTAAACACTCCTCCATCATAGGAATAAGTTTTTCATAACTTTTTAAAGCACTCTGGCTTTTTCTTCCATCACTTGAAAAGCTTGGAGGGTCGCACACTATAAGGTCAAACTTCTTGCCTTCAGCAATATATTGCTTTAAGGCCTTTTCAACTGACATTATTTTACTTTGGTGATTCTCTGCCTTTAGCTGTGGATTTAATGCAAGGTTCTTTTCTAGCCAAGAAATATAATCATTGGATAAATCCACACTGTGAACATCTTTTGCTCCATGTGAAAGAGCGAATAGGCTAAAGGCCCCAGTGTATGAATAAAGATTTAAAACTGAATCAGCATTTCTAAAGTTATTTGTTAACTTCTTTCTAATCGCAGACATATCACTATAAAGTCCAATGTCATACCTATAGTCAAAACGTAAATGGTAATTAATTCCAAATTCTTGAACTGTTATCTCTGTTAGTTTCTGTTCAATATTTTCAAACTTAACAGATTCAGAAGACTTTCTTTGTTGGAAGATTACTTTATCAATTTCTGGAAAGTGTTTTGCACAATGTGTTTTTACCAATCTTCTAATGTCGTTCTTAAAGAAGAACCAGAAATCAGAATAGATTTGAATAAGTGCAACATTACCGAACTTTTGTATCATTAAACCAGGAATACCATCAGCTTCTGCAAAACAGAGATAGAAGTTATCTCTTTGAAGCTTTTCTAATACCGACTTTCTTCTTAGAAATGATTCTTCTAATCTAAGTGAGAAAGCTCGTACAAAACCATTAGGAGATTCTGGAAGTTCAGTTCCTATTTCCCAAATTCTTGCTTTTACTTTTTTATGATTAGGGTCATGTAATAAGAATAGTCTTTCATCACCTTTAGGGTTTTTTCCAATAAGTAGGTTTTCCTTTTTTGGGAACTCTTTCGTGAAAGTATCTTCCGTCACCCATGGATGACCTTTTTTTGCATGTTTTAGAGTCGCCGGGTGTAGATTAACCCTTGGTAGTCTATATTTCTTTATTTTTGCCATGGAGTTATAGCTCTTCTTTTAGAGACGCCAATTTTTCAATGGCATTCTCTGTCATAAATAGTAGTTGGTTTGTTAAGGCAAATGGATCATTGAATTCTTCAATTCCGACATCAATTAATCTCTCTTTCATACTAAGTGTTAACTCAGTATAAGGATCAATTTCATGACATATACCTTTTAACTTAGAGATGAGAATCTCTAGGTTCATGATCTCTACATTTGGACTGTAGAGGGTCGTATTGTTCAATTTTGAATTTTCTTGATTTGTTGTTTTCATGTGCGTTGTTTATTTCAAAAAATCCTTTTAACGTCAATCGTCAATCTTGAGTGGAGACTCTAAGTATGGAATATTTCGTTATATTTTTACCCTTTATTTTACTTTTAAGCCCAAGGAGGATCCTGAGAAAGCGCCGCAGGAGCTATAAAGATGTTATTGAGCTAATTGAGGGCAGAGAAGAGACGGAACCCAGGAGAGTGAGCGAACTCTATAAAGTTGCAAAACTCTTACTTGAAGTCAGAAAGCTCTACGGAGCAAAGGCCCTAGAGTCACTTGCAATACTAAAAAAAGAGGCCTTTAAGGCGGACAGAGAGCATAGAAAGATAAGAAGTGTCTTATACGGTGCATACTTCCAGCAATTGATAATGGCGCT
>NZ_JBFGYP010000234.1:0-2699 GCF_041587335.1 Halobacteriovorax sp. | reverse complement strand
TGATAAGCTTAACTTAGTCACTTTCAATTATGGTGATAAAGAGAATAAGCGTGTTGTATGTGGTGCTGCCAATGTGAGAGTAGGACTTAAAACACCTTATGCGCCATTAGGAGTCTCTCTGCCTAACGGTTTGGTGTTAGAGCCTAAGAAAATTAGAGGAGTTCTTTCAGAAGGAATGCTTTGCTCTGAAGAAGAGCTAGGTTTTGCTGAGGAGTCATCAGGTATTTTAGAATTGCCTGAAGATGCACCTATTGGTCAGAATATGATTGATTACTTCAACGAAACAAAAGATGTTCTCTTAGATGTAGATAATAAGTCACTTACACATAGACCTGATCTATGGGGTCACTATGGACTTGCACGTGAGTTCGGTGCGATCTTTGAACAAGAGTTAAAAGTTCCTTATAACGAAGAATGGGCAAGTAACTTAAAGGCTAAGTTTACAAACGATGCTTCTCCTATCTCTCCTAAGCTAGAAGGTGATAGTGCTTGTAAGTCATACTTTGGATTATCTGTTGATAATATAACAGTGACTGACTCGCCTGCTTGGATGAAGAAAAGACTTTTAGCTGTAGGTTTAAGACCTATTAATAATATTGTAGATATTTCTAATTATGTAATGGTTGAATTAGGAATGCCTCTTCATATTTTTGATAGAGATCTCATCAAAGATGAAAAGATAATAATAAAATCTTTATCTGCTGAAGAAGAGTTTACAACTCTTGATGAAGAAAAGAGAAAATTAGTTGCTGGTGATACTGTTATTTGTGACAGTGAAAAAACTCTTGTTATTGGTGGCCTTATGGGTGGACTCAATAGTGGTGTTACGGAGAGTACTAAGAAAGTATTTATCGAAGTTGCAAACTGGCAAGCGGCAATGGTTAGAGCTACATCTACTAGACTTGGACTGAGAACAGATTCTTCTCAGAGATATGAAAAGACTTTAGACTCTAAACTTTGTGAGAGAACAATGCTTAGAACTCTTGAGTTAATTCTTGAACTTTGTCCTGAAGCGAAGGTTGTAGGTAAGCTAGAGTATGACGGTGAAGACTTAAGCTCTATAGCAACGTTAAAAATAAATACATCATTCAAAAAAATACAAACAGTTCTTGGTCTAGAGGTTAGTGAAGAAAGAATACTTTCTATTTTTAAAGCACTTGATTTTGGTATTGAACAAAATGCAAATGATCTAGTTATTACTATCCCTAGTTATCGTTCAACTAAAGACATAGATTGTGAAGCAGACCTCGTAGAAGAAGTAGGACGTATCATAGGGTATGATAATATCACTCCCAGCTCTCCTAGGCTTACTATAGAGCCAGTAAGGCTTACTGCTGCACAAGAGCTGCATAGAAAGATTAGAGACTTCATGGTGTACAATGCAAACTCTTTTGAAGTTAATTCATATCCACTAGTAGGAGAGAAGCTTTTAGATAAGTGTTCATGGCCTACACGTTCTGGTTTAGACCTTTTAAATTCTATCTCTAAAGACCATTCTATTATGAGAGACTCTATAGTTCCTAATGCAATTGCTATCACTGCAACTAACGTTAAGAACTTTGATGAATTCTCTTTCTTTGAGCTAGGTAGAACGTATCATAAAGGAAAGAAGAACTTTGCTGAAGAGAAGAGTGAGTTAATCATTGCAATGTACTCTAAAGAGGAAACACCTTTCATGAGTCTAGTTAATAAGACTAAAAGTCTTTTAAACTCTACTAATATACCTTTTGATATAAGTGAAAAGCATCCTAAGTTTAAGAATGAACTCATTAGTGAAGACTGGGTTGGAGTACACCCATTTGAGTTCTATAACATACGTATAATGGGTAAGATGAAAGGTGTAATGACTAGTATTCACCCACTTATTCTTAAGCAATATAAGATAAAAGGTCATTTAAGCATTGCTGTAGTTGATTTAACACAAGTAGAAGCACGTCCTTTAAAGGACAAAGTTAAGTACAGGCCTTTATCTAAGTTCCCTGGGTCTACTTTTGACTGCACTATCGTTGCAAAAGAACATACAAATGTAGGAGAAGTGCTAAATTCTCTTAAAAAGCTCAAAATTAAAGAACTTCAGAGTACAAAAATCGTGGATATTTTCAATTTAGAGTCCAAAGAAAAGGCAATTACCCTAAGATCTGTCTTTATGGACCCTGAAAAAACCCTAGATGGTGAATTTATTACACAATCTTCGAAAAAAATCGTCGAAGAGCTCGAAAAAGCCGGCTTTTCGCTAAGGTCTTAAAATTACATAAAACTAGGGTCGCTTTTGCGGCCCTTTTTAATGTCTGACTTATATTATCCATTAATCTTACTTAAAAACTCCTAACATATTGAAATACTTTTTGTTTTATTGAAAAAAAAATGAAAAAAAAAAGATAATAAGTGAAAAAAAGGGTTGACCTTTTTGTAGCACATGCGTAGTATCCGTTCTGTTCCCAAGACATACAAACTTAGAAACGAAGCACACAATGCTTTACAAGGTTTGTCTGACTCTTAAGGGAAGCTCTTTAAAATTCGAATAATAGTTAAAGATATGACGCTTCGGCCGATTATCAAGATGAGAAGATCCCAAAAATAGTATAAGTGCTAATTAAAGTCTTGGCGTAACTAAATCTTGGATGCTGTAAAAAGTTGAAGTTAGTAACGTGGAAAATCCAAAAGCCAAGAGCCAAATTTATTTGGAAGATTTAGAGCAC
>NZ_JBFGYP010000233.1:0-2744 GCF_041587335.1 Halobacteriovorax sp. | reverse complement strand
TTATGCCTATAACGATGGTGGTGGAAACTCTTCGTATGAAGTCAATACTCCTGTTGCAGATGGTAGTGAGGTTGGTGTTGCTGTAGGCTTTGTTGGAGCAGGTATCGCTTGTGGTGTTTCTACCGTTATCGGTGGAGGTTCACTATGTGAACCTACAACTTTTTCTTTTATAGCAGCTGGAATTACTGCAGTATTTGAAGCGTTTATGAGCTTTTCAGACTCAGAGGATTTTGCAGATTTTCAAGATGACTTGGATCGTGAGTACGACAGAATTAATAATAGATACGATGAAATTCACAAAAGCCTTTCTTTGAATAATAGCAAGATAGTGAGCTCTATATGTAGAGAGATTGAAATTGAGGAAGTTCAATCTAGTGTTGATTCTAATATTAATCTCTTAGAGGGTGTCTTAACTATGGTTGAACAAGCGCATTCTACCATTTCTAAGAAGTCTGAGGATTACAAGACAATACTAAAGATGGATGAGCAGCTCTTACAGGTAATGCTAAAGACTAAAAGAGAGAAGTTTATTAAACAGGTTTCAACTAACCTATCTGCACTAAGAGAGAGGTATGCGAGTGTTGGGCTTGAGCTTATGAAATTTTATAAAATTGAACTACTGCCTATAGCGAAGAAAATTAAAATTTCTAGAGGACTTAATAAGCTTCATCTACAAAAGAAACTTTTAGAGACTATTGCTAAGGGAGATATGAGTTTTGGTGATTATAAGGTTTGGAATGCCTATAAGAGGAGTTTAAAATAATGAGGAGCTTATTTTTTATTCTAATAATACTAAACATTTGTAATGTGTTTGGAAAAGAGTTCTCTATTACCAATGGGAGACTTAAGTACTCGTTAACTTTGAATAAGTATACTAGGGAGCTTTCAGTTAGAAATTATTTAAGTTTTAAAGATATGGGATCATTGTCTGTCTTAGAGGAGGGAGAGGAAGGTCGAAGTGATAACTTCATAAGAGATTTTAACATTAGTAGATTAGAGAATTCTGATGTTAGTGAAACTCAGGTAGCTTATAAGAAACTAGATAAGAAAAAGTTTTTTAAATGCTTAATCGATACGGAGGAAGTTCATTCTTATGAATTGATTAAGAAAAAAATGAAACCTTCCTATAGGAGTAATCTACTCCTTGAACTTGACTCTTGTAGTCAGTTCCTTTCGAGTAACTATGTTTTCCCAGATAAAGAAAATATTTTCTTTTTCACTTCAATAATTAAGAAGTTAGAGGAGTCTTCTAAGAGCTTAGTTGAGGATTTATTTCTTTCATATCTTGATATCAACTTAGGTGCCAATGATAAGTTTGCTAGAGAGTCTCTCCTTACTATGATTAGTTATGATACACAATTTAATGATGTTAATTCTATTGATTTAAGTAGCTATAAGATTAGGTTGAAGGATGAAATCCTTCTTTCTGGAAAGTTAATCAAAGAGGATATAGAATCGCAGACTGAGTCTATTGCTGCAAGTATAGATACAAGTCAGTTAATTAAGATTGTTGAAGACATTTAGGGACGCTTAAAGCAGTGATTTATCGCCCATATATTTGATCTGTCTCTCCATTTAAAAATATTAAATTTAAGAATCCACTGTGGGTAGGAGATATACTTTAGCTCACACTTGTAATTTGAGTTGATCATCTCTAGATCACTATACTTAGTTGTAAAGGTATGAAAGCTCTCTTTATTAATACTTGTATTTCTTATAAGTGTTAGCTTCTCTCTTTTGTATACATCCATCTCTAGATCTGGGTAACGCCCTTTTCTGTCTTTAAAGGTATAGAGTTCAAGCGCCTCTCCTTGATTAAATGAATAGAGAAATTTATAGAACTTCATCGGTGTATAGGCCGGCTTAAAAGAGACTATCGTCGTTCCAATAATGGAGACTATAAAGAGAAAGTTAAAAGATTTTTTAAATCTATTAAAGTCGATCACCTTAAACATCATAAAGACTGAAAAGTAGATCAAAGGGTAGATGAACCTAAGTTCCTTATGTCCAATAATGCTATGAAAGGCCAGAAAAGTAATTACAAGAACAGACTCTAAGCTCTTTGGAAATTTCTTAATATAGACGATAGAGCTAATCAGTAGAATCACTCCAAAGAGGTGAAGTTTTTTAACTGTAAGTGTGAAGTATGCCCACCAAGGAGAGACTCCAAAAGAGCTGATCTTATCTTTAATTAAATTCTCTGTGAGATAATTCACAGGAGTTAAAGTGAAGCTCCCATAACCAAGACTATCTAGTCCAACTCCTACGAGTACGCCAATAAGTATTGAAGAAGAAAAGAACTTAAACCAAGTTAGAGGGTCAATTTTCTTAGAAAATAAAATCCATAAACCAAAGGCTAGAGAAAGAACTCCAGTTTGATGTCTTAAAGAGAAAGCCAGACCAAGAAGTAGTCCTCCCATAAGAAGAGTCCTCTTTGATATACTTCTTAAAATAATTGAAACTGCGATAATAAAGAAGCAAGTCGCAATATTGTCGGAAGAAGTTCTCACCCCCATAAAGACTAAGGGCCAAAATAGGAGAGTAAATTTAGTGAAGAGATCCCTTCTACTTTCTGGAAGAAAAGCTTTAAACGTCTTAGTAAATTCAATGAGAGTATAAAGAGCAACACAACCAGAAAATAATCTTGCAATCGTTGCTAGTGTGAAAGGGCTCTCTATTCCTAGAAACTTAAAAGGGGCAAGTATCACTACATATAGGTAGGGAAGAGTCCAAGGTCTAATCTT
>NZ_JBFGYP010000232.1:0-2764 GCF_041587335.1 Halobacteriovorax sp. | reverse complement strand
TTTCTAACGCGTTTTCTTAACTCTCTAACTCAATTTGAGAATAAGGAGATATGGGCAATAGAATCTCATGGAGACTTAATTCATAGACTTGATCTCGATTCAAGACTTATCGATAAAAGAGCCCTTTTAGAATTAAGTGCAAAGAGGCACCATAATACAATTTATTCTTTCAAATCCAAGAATACTTCACTCTGCCCTATCCTAGAGTTTGAAAACTCACTATATAGAGAGAAATATATTGAAGTTGATGACTATAATAGTATTTTTGGTCATTTCTCTTGGGTGTCGAGTACACAAGAAGCCTTCATTGACTATATAGATGGTATTTCAACATTGGAATTAAACAAGAAGAGAATACCACTTAAAGACAACTTAGGTTCATTGAAATTTATTAAAAAATTAAATAGCTTTCAAGAAAGCTATATTAATAAAAACCACTTATTTTATAATAATAAAAACCAAAGAATTTTAAAAGTTATCTCATCCCCTGAAGACTCACTTGAATTAAGCTCTTCAGGGAAAGTCACGATTAATTAAGCGGCCTTCTTTTTCTTAAAGTTATTCAAAACATGAACATTGTCTTTTAAAAGCTCAATTTCTTCTTGTAATTTTTCAATATAAATATTTCGATCCTCTAACTCCGCATTTTCTTTAACATTCTTATTCATAAGGTCTTCTACTAAATTAATATATCTATTCTTAGTTTTTTCAAGCTCTGATATAAGAACAAACTGTTGTTCCTTATCTGTACTAATATCTCGACCTTTATTTGAAAGAGAATTAAATTTATCCTTTATTAGTGATAGCTCCTGCTTTTTAGACTTAATCTCTTCTTTTATAGTTGAAACATTCATATTTGAATTAATAAGAGATGAATTTGCCTTTTGAAAATCAGATTTTAGATCTGAAATTTCGTGGTTTAACTGCTGTGAGACCTTAGAGAGTTCTATTGACTCTTTTTCTTTCTTAGCAATTAGTTGTCTTCGAGTATTTATCTGAGAGTTCAACTTTTCAAGTTGGCCATTATACTCAGCAATAGTACTCTTTAGTCTTTTATGTCTTACTTCATCACTAATAATTTTAGAACTTAAGTCACTATACACTTCTTGATTTCTAATAATATCAGATTCAAGAGAAGACTTTGATCTCTCTAAGCTCAATATCTCTTGCTCCAATTCATTTCTATCAGCGACGGTGCTACTCGTAACATTAGATAACTCGGCCTTTTGAGCACGTAGTTGACTAATTTTTTCGTTACCGGAGTTGAGTCTAGACTTAAGATCTGCATTACTCTTATTAACTTCATCAAGCTCACCTTGCAGTGTACTTATAATACTTTTTTCTGCATAGATCTCACTTTCGATCTCCTGCAGCCTAGTAGTATACAGATTATTCTTTTGCTCTAAAGATAACTTATCATCAAACTTCTTATGCTTTTCAGTTTTTAATTTTGAGCTAAATTCCTCAAACTGGATATACTTCTCAGACAATATATTGATAGACGAGTTTAAACTTAAGATTTCGGATGAAAGAGTCCTCTTTTCTTTAAGGGTACTCTTTATTTTATACTTTAGTTCTTCGAAACTATTGGTAAGACTTTCTAGTTTCTCACTTCGACTCTCTCTTTTAAGCTTAAGAGAGTTAAGCTGCTCCGACTGTCTCTTGATATTAGATTCAAGATTTGAGAACTCAATTTGTTTATACTCAATACTTTTAGAAGTTCTATCACAGTCACCCTTGAGCTCGGAGATTTTTTCTAAATTTAACTCACTAAGTTCACTCACCTCACGAATATCATGATCAAGTTTTTCATTCTCTTTAGAGACTACTTCTAGCTTCTTTCTATAGTTCTCAATTAAAGACTGATTCTTATTATTGTCTAGTGATACTTGATCTATCTTTCTTGATAGAGAATCTTGTCTTATTCTTCCTGCTTCTAAAGAGCTTAAAAGGCCTTCAGCTTCTCTTTTTAGATTGAAGTTTTCATTTTCAAGTTGATCTAATCGTCTAGACTTTAATTCAAAAATCTTAGAGTATTTTTCAACTTCTTCCTTTCTATTTACCAACGTCGATTTGAGTTGATTTTTATGATTATCAAACTCATCAATACTTTTTTGAATTTGAAAAATTTTCGATTCGTAAGACTCAATAATACTCTTTTTAGAAGATATATCGGCTTTTAAAGACTTTACATTCTCACTCAAGCTAAAGGCACTAGCTTCATACTCTTTGTGTTCTTTATAAAGCTTTGATTTCTTATAACCACATTCATTTAATGCTGCTTTTAAAATATTAATTTCCTGCAGAAGTGTCTCTTTTTTACTTTTGAGATCACTTAGGCTTTTCTCAGAATTAATTAATTCTACTTTTAGCTGTTCATAGTCAGCACTTATTTTTGCTTCTAGGGCCCTAGCGTCTTCTAAATCTTCTTTAAGAAGCTCAATCGTTTTACTTTTCTTATCTACTTCTTTATTTTTTAAATCAATATCACGAAGTAAACCATTTATATTTTCTTTATTGACGACTATTTGTTTTTCATATTTTTTTATAAGATCAATATTTACTCTGTAAACTTCTTCGATCTCATTCTTATCTCTATGAATACCTGCGAGGCTTTCTGTTAATACGCCATTTTCTTTAGTTAATTCAGATATTTTATTTTTAGACTCATCTCTTTTTTCAATCAGTTTATTATATTCTTTTTCTAGAGATAAATTTTCTACCTGTAGATTGCTCTTCTCATTAGCTAAGCTATCAACCTCCC
>NZ_JBFGYP010000231.1:0-2833 GCF_041587335.1 Halobacteriovorax sp. | reverse complement strand
TGCTCATTACGCAGAAGAGATTGCTAGAACAAATGCACGTGCTCTCGAAGCTAAAAATTTAGATCAGTTAAATACAGCATTCATGAATAATATCAAAGACGTTACAAGTTATGACCTCTTTGAGTTGGATGGAAGAATTGTAAGACCATTGGTTCGTATGAATAGTTACATTACTGATACTCATTCGATTAAAGTGAAGGAATGGGCCCAGAAAACAAGAACAGAAGAGAATATTTATAAGAAGAGACTTGATGGTGGGGAGATTGGGATTGGTAAAAAGATTATGGCATTCAATCCTAAGACAGGACAAACTGAGCCTGTAGGTGTTATTGCTATCCGATTTAGTCCTAAGTCTCTTGCTGTTGAAAGTCAGGAAAGTACAAAGGCATACCTTGAAGCTTTAATGACTTCATTTTTAGTCGCAATTGTTTTCTTTTCAATCGTTTACTATCTAACAATAAAACCACTTGAAGAGATGAAGTACCAGATTGAAGAGGCGCTAAGAGGAAAGAGGCGAAACTTAGAAAGTCGTTTTCTTTTTAGTGAGATGAATGCATTGAGATCTTCAGTGAACTCTATACTTCAAAGAAATAGAGAGCTTCAAAACGAGGAAGTTGATGATGAATTTGCGGAAATGGAAAGTGATGAAGGATATGTAAATACCTTAAAAGAATTTATGAGAGGAGCTGGTGTTCCTGTACTCATTCTAGATTCCGAAAAAAATGTTCAGGCCTTAACAAATGAAGCTGAAGATATAACAGGTATTAGAGAGTCAAGCTCACAAGGTATGAATATTTCGGATGTTTCCAGAGAGAAGGGTTTTGCAGGAACTATTATTGAGTTATGTGATAACTCTGCTAATAACGGAGGGACAAACCAAGAAGGGGAATATGATCTTCAAGGTAACCCATATGAAATACATATTGCTAGTCTGTTAGGTAAAGATAATTTTGCAAAAGCATACTATATAACATTTGTGAGAGTATGAAGAGTCAAAGTATAAGGTTAACAAGAGACTTAAAAAAGCCCGAAGCTATAGGAACTCATTATAGAATTCTTTGCATGACTGGGAAGAATAAGGGGCTTGTTTATTATTTAAGAGGAAAGAGGCTAGTTCTAGGAAGAACAGAATCTGCTGATATTCAGGTTCTCGATGCAAAATCTTCTAGAGAGCATGCTGAGCTCACAAGGTTTGGAAACTCATATATCTTGACTGACTTGGGTTCACAGAATGGAATTATAGTTAATGATTTGAAAGTTAACCAACATCAGCTTTCAGATAGCGATAAGATAATAATAGGGCAAACAGTTTTTAAATTTAATATTATTGTTGTTGAGAATGAATTGATTGCTCTTGAGGAAGAAGATTTAGAGGATGATGAAGACGAAGATGATGATGAAGATGAGGAAGTAAAGAGTCCAAAGAAAAAGAAGGCTAAGGACGAGGCGGCTGCCAAAAAGAAAAAGTTAATTTATGGTCTTGTGATAATTGGATTACTGTTTGTATTTCTAGATGAGGGTGAAGAAGTTAAAAAAACACCAAAGAAAGCATCAGCAAAAGTTATCGAAGATAAGAGTTTGGCAACTGACTTAAAGAGAAGAAATCAGAATTATGATAAAGAAACGGAAGAGAAAATAGGAACAATCCTTCACCGTGGATTTAGAGAACTAAGAGAGAAGAATTATATAAGAGCAATTGAAGAATTTAGCTTGGCCCTAATATTAAGTCCAAACCATGGTAGAGCAAGTGCATATTTAGAAAAGTCTAGAATGCTCTTAGATGAAGAAGTAAAGAGTCAGTTCAATAAAGCGAAAAGAGAGATTGATTCATTAAAGTTTAAAAAAGCAGTTAGAATATATTGTTCAATTGTAAGATACCTTCAAGAAAGACCTGAAGATGAAAGATATAAGAGAGCTCAAAAAGAAATTGATATAATTGTTCAAGAGCAAGGATTAAGGGCTGATGAAGTTAAATGTTTCTAGAAATAACATTACTGTAGGCGAGTTTGATTTAACAAGTGAACTTACAATGGCCGGTCAAGGTCTCAGCTTCCTAATTGGTCGTTCAAATGAGTGTCATGTTTGCTTAGATGATAAGATGGTCTCTAGAGAGCATGCTCAACTTGATTATGATGGTCAAAATTGGAAAATAAAAGAAATCTCAGAGTTTGGAAAAGTTATTCTAAATGGCAGCCATGTTGTCGAGTCAGCTCTTCATAATGGTGATATGATTACGATTGGTCCATTTTCAATAATTTGTTTTATTAGCCAGTTTAATAAAGGTCAATTAACTGAGAATGTTCCAGAAGATATAGAAGAAAAAGAGGAAGAAGATACTGCTCCAATGACAGAAACTATTGCTTTGAGTAGTGATGATGAAATTGAAGAAGTGTCAGATGAACTCTCTGATGATATTAGCGAGAGTGACGATCTCGAGCCTCTAGATTCATTAGAAGAGGACGCTGCTGATGATAATGAAAGTGGAGAGGCCTCTGCAATAGGAGAGAATACATCTTTTTTTTCAGGTGAAAATAATGACGTAGAATTTCCTGAGGATAATGATGGAACAGAGACGTTTGGCGAAGATGTTGATAACGGAGATTATGAAGAGGAATATGATGACTACGGTCTAGATGATGACTTTGAAGATCAAGATGATAAAACTCAAGTCTTACAATCCTTTGCTTCATTCTTTGTTGAATTATTTGGTGAAAATGCACCATATGACAGGTTCAATGTTGATGAGCAAGAAGTCCTTATAGGTAGAGATCCTGCCAAATGTCAGATTGTTTTAAATGACCCAGAAGTCTCATCTACACATGCAAAGTTAAAG
>NZ_JBFGYP010000230.1:0-2842 GCF_041587335.1 Halobacteriovorax sp. | reverse complement strand
CTAAATTAAATAGCTCATGAGTTCTAAAATAAGGCAGTAAGCATATCGATACTTCTTCGCCTTTAATCTCTATATTATGAACGTAAGGGGAGTAGTTATCTTTTGCTAACTCGTTTAAGTTACCAACAACATGAATGTTATTAAGTTCTAAAAACGGTGCAGGTGCTTCTAAGAAGTTAGAGCTGTCATGATTTCCACCGATAATGAAAATAGGTATTTGTTTTTTTTCTGATAATGTCTTTAAAAAATTAAAGTAGAGTTTTAGTGCTTCGTTTGGAGGTGTAGGTACATCAAATATATCACCACTTATTAAGAGTATATCTATATTTTCATGTATTATATATTTTGATAACCAGTCTAGAAAGAGCTCTTGCTCTTTTATACGACTGACCTTATATAATTTCTTACCTAAGTGCCAGTCGCTTGTGTGAAGTATCTTCATATTGTTTATTCAGGTTTTTTAAATGGTTTCTTCTTCTTAGGTCTATACTTCTTTTTTTGAGGTGGTTTTGAAGTATTATCATCAGCAGAAGAAGCTTTCTTCTCATTGTTTTGCTTAGGATTATTTCTATTTCTATTATTTGGTCTTTTGTTTTGTGGTCTCTTATTTTTCTTTTCAGTCTTAACCTGAATCTCACCTTCAAGGCTATTGAGCTCTTCTAGGCTGTTGTCATCATCAGAGTCATCTACAAAAACTTCTACAACACTATCGCCATTTTCTTCGCTATACTTTTTTAAGAATTCTTCAGACTTTCTTTGCTCTTCATCTGTAAGACCAATCACTGTACTTGTTTCATTTACAATGTGTCTAAGGTCATTAGGAAACTTCCAATCTTTAGGTGGTTTACAATCGTCTTTTACAAATTGATTAACTGAATAGCGTCTGATTTGACCCTTTTCTGTAATCATATCAAATTGTTCAACTAATAGATGTAGCTTTTGCACTCTACCGATATCACCATTTTTAGCTTTTAAGAAAATTCCTTCCTTAGGAAGTAGAGTTCTTTTTTGAGAGTAAACATCATCTTCATATTTGATACAGCATTTTATCTGGCCACAAATTCCGTTGATCTTACTTGGGATAAGGGCAAGGTTTTGATTCTTTGCCATCTTTATACTTACATTTCCGTAATTCTTTAAAAAGCTTGAGCAACATGTTTGTAACCCACAAACACCAATTGCACCTATTGCTGCGGCCCTATCTCTCACTGAGATTTGTCTTAGTTCTATTCTCATCTTTAAATCAGCAACTAGATCTTTAACTAAGTTTCTAAAGTCGACTCTCGCTGGAGCATTAAAGTAGAATACGGCCTTCTTACCAAATTGAATAAATTCAACGTGAGTTAAATTCATATCTAATTTATGTGTTTCAATTAAATTCTTGCAGAAGTTTTCAGCTTCTTTCTCTTTTAGGTAGTAGCTTCTTTGCTCATGAACATCTTCGTCAGTAGCAACTTTACTAATACTTTTAAGAGGTAACATACTTTTATCAAATGGAACTTCGTATGGAACTGAGTTGATATAACCTAAAGTCATTCCACGGTCACTCATGGCCATAACTTTTTGACCGTACATAAATTTTCTCTTTCCTATTAGGAATGGAAAAGATTTTGCGTTTCCTGGAAACCTTACACGAACTAGTTTAATTATTTCGCCTGCAGTTAGCTTACTCTCATCAGAACTGCTAGAAGAACTAGCTGTTGTTGTTGGTTGAACTGAGCTTTCACCTTTCTCTTGGGCCTCTGGCTGTTTTATTTGAGTTTCTTCTTTTTCGTTATTTGTTTTTGCATTTTCTTGCATTATGTAAAATCCATTTTTTTATATATTTAAGCTACTATATTCATGAATTTACAGTGATTTGTCTAGGTACAAAGCAGCTTAATTGATGGTGAGCATCAGGCCTGAGAGCTTTTCTGGAGAATAGTTATTAAACACTGCAGCTTTTTCATACCACTTCAGTGCATTTGTAAATGATTCTAATTCCTTATAACTGCAACCACGTTGGTTAACGTATTGAATCAAAGCGTCAATAAACTCAATCTCTAAGGACTTCTTACCTTTCAGTGAGTCATATAGTGGCATGATATTAGATCTATTATTTTCAATTTTCTTTATGTTTAAGACAAATTCTTCTTTAAATCCATTTTCACTCAAAAAATTTGATAGCTTTTCAGTAGTATTTGTTGAGCTTTCATTAGCTTTTGCAGGAACACGAATATAAATAGCTCTTGATGATATAGTTGGAAGTATCTTTTTTCTATACGGGTCCAACATTAAAATTGTTGTATTCGCAGCCGGTTCTTCAAGAGTCTTTAGTAGCTTATTACTTAGAATCTTAGTAATTGAGTGCGCATCATCAATTACAATAAATCTCTGTTTTAGCTCTAAAGGCCTATAGTTCTGAAATTTAAAAAACTCATTAAAGCTCTCATCGCTTACACTATAGTTTTCATTTTCATCTTCTTTATTTATTTGAAGAATATCGCTATTTCCTAGCTCTAGCTTATTTAGTGCTTCAGATTCAGAGATTGATTTCTCTTGTGCTATTATTTTAGAGAGAAAGTTTTTAGTCCATGACCTCGTAAAGTCTCTTGGGTTTTCTTGAGTCGGTGATGGTTGTATAATATAGAAATGGGCCAGCTTATCCTTGGCCCATAGTGAAATTAGCTTTTCAAGTATTGTACTATTGCTCATCTTTCTTAAAGATAAGCTTATTTAATTCTTCTTTAATATCTTCAAAGACAAGCTCTAAGCTTTGGTTACCGTTAATTACGCTAATTCTTTCTGGAAAAAGCTCACAGCTCATATCATAACCAGCAATAAGGTTCTCGTAGAAGTCCTT
>NZ_JBFGYP010000229.1:0-2874 GCF_041587335.1 Halobacteriovorax sp. | reverse complement strand
TTATCAAATGGAACTTCGTATGGAACTGAATTGATATAACCTAAAGTCATTCCACGGTCACTCATGGCCATAACTTTTTGACCGTACATAAACTTTCTCTTTCCTATTAGGAATGGAAAAGATTTTGCGTTTCCTGGAAACCTTACACGAACTAATTTTATTATTTCGCCTGCAGTTAGTTTACTCTCGTCTGAACTGCTAGATGTGTTAGCTTGTGACGTTTCTTTAGAAGAGCTTTCACTTGTCTCTTGGGCCTGTGGCTGTTTTATTTGAGTTTCTTCTTTTTCGTTATCTGTTTTTGCATTTTCTTGCATTATGTAAAATCCATTTTTTTATATATTTAAGCTACTATATTCATGAATTTACAGTGATTTGTCTAGGTACAAAGCAGCTTAATTGATGGTGAGCATCAGGCCAGAGAGCTTTTCTGGGGAATAGTTATTAAACACTGCAGCTTTTTCATACCACTTTAGTGCATTTGTAAATGATTCTAATTCCTTATAACTACAACCACGTTGGTTAACGTATCGAGTTAGGGCGTCTACAAACTCAATCTCTAAGGACTTCTTACCTTTCAGTGAGTCATAAAGTGGCATAATATTAGATCTATTACTTTCAATTTTCTTTATGTTTAGGACAAACTCTTCTTTGAACCCATTTTCACTTAAAAAATCAGAGAGTTTTTCAATAGTATTTATGGAAGATTGGTTTACTTCTGCAGGTACGCGAATATAAATTGCTCTAGACGATATAGTTGGAAGTATCTTTTTTCTATACGGGTCAAGCATTAGAATCGTTGTTCTTTCAGCAGGTTCTTCAAGCGTCTTTAGCAACTTATTACTTAGGATTTTTGTAATTGAATGAGCATCATCAATGACGATGAATCTCTGCTTTAACTCTAATGGCCTATAGTTTTGAAATTTAAAAAACTCATCAAAGCTCTCATCACTTACACTATAATTTTCATTTTCATCTTCTTTGGTTATTTGAAGAATGTCACTATTACCTAGCTCTAGCTTATTTAGTGCTTCAGATTCAGAAATTGATTTTTCTTCTGCTATTACTTTAGAGAGAAAGTTCTTAGTCCATGACCTAGTGAAGTCTCTTGGATTTTCTTGAGTCGGTGATGGTTGTATAATATAGAAATGGGCCAGCTTATCCTTGGCCCATAGTGAAATTAGCTTTTCAAGTATTGTACTATTGCTCATCTTTCTTAAAAATAAGCTTATTTAATTCCTCTTTAATATCTTCAAAGACAAGCTCTAAGCTTTGGTTACCGTTAATTACGCTAATTCTTTCTGGAAAAAGCTCACAGCTCATATCATAACCAGCAATAAGGTTCTCGTAGAAGTCCTTACCACGGCTTTCGAAGTAGTCTTTTGGAGCGTTTCTAACTCTTTGTCTACCAAGTGATGTTTCAGTTGATATTTTTAAGTAGAACGTCTTATGAGGAATAAGGTTTAATGGAAATACATTGTGCATATTTAAGACAGTATCTACACCAAGACCTCTGGCAATTCCTTGATAAGCAATTGAAGAGTCTATATAGCGGTCATAAATAATAACTGTACCAGGAGTATTAAGCTCTTTCAGAGTTACTTCTGTTAGAAGCTGTGCTCTAGATGATGCAAATAAATATGCCTCAGAAATAGGCTCTAACTCTGTTGTAGAGTTTAGGATCGCCTGTCTAAGTTTTTCTCCAAATGGAGTTCCACCTGGTTCTCTTAATATAAGAACACGAAAACCTTGTGATTCAAGGTAGTCTTTAGCTGAAACAATTTGTGTTGATTTACCTGCGCCTTCAATTCCTTCAAAGCTTAGAAAGAACGAACCTGGAAATGCAGGGGATCTGAAGTTATTTAGTATTTCTGTATTTTGTAATTTCATAGAGTATTTTTATCATAAAAATACTCATGAAGTCACAGGAATTATTGATTTTCTGATCTAGTACTCTACTTCTTCATTGAAGACTTCTTCTGGTTGCTGTCCTTCTAAACTTTCCATGTCGCCTTCAAATTCATCAGCAAACTCTTCTTCTCTGAACTCTTCTTCTCTAAACTCAGGATCAATCGTCTCTTTGCTCAGTGTGCTTCTAACGGGATCAAGTTGAACCGGGTCAGTGTTATTGTCATAGTAGAAATCGTCTTCTCTTTCTGGTGCTCTTGCGTCATTAGAAAGTTTCTTTTTTGACGCTTGCCTAAATGCCTTACTTCTTCTAAACGAAGTAGGTCTAGAGTTTACGTTAGCATTTTCTCTAATTGCTGTTGGTTTAACATTATTATTACTATTAGAGGTATCGAACTTTTGTATAGGTTTCAATTTAATTGGTTCAATCTTCTTGGCCTCAATTTTTCTCGTTGGAACTGTCGCTTCTTTTGGACTTGGTTTTTGGTTACTCCAAGTTACAAATACTGCAATTAGACCTATTGCTGAGAGAGCAAATAGACCTTGCCATAAATAGTCTTGAAAGTTTTTACTTTCAGTTGCTACTGGAGTTTCTTCTTGTTGCATTTCCTCTTGATGAGATTTACTTAAAGCTTCCTTGGCCTTACCTGTTCTTAGGTTCCCAATATAGGCGAGACCAGCTATTAAATTAGTCTTGTCATCAGTGAAATGCTTTAGTTTCTTTTTTACTTCTTTTTTAGATTCGTTAAAGACTGTTTGCTTTGGTGTCTTTGGTAGTTCTTCGTTTGACTTTAGAACTCTTCTATCAAAACCTTCAATATGATAGAGAGGTCCCCAGCTCGCACCATCATCAATTGATACTTCATCTGTGACGAGTATTTCCTTGAGTTCAATCATGGAGTTCACTTCAAATGCTGTGTATGGGCCATGCTTTTGCCCATTTAGTATAAGGTGGTACTGAGTTTCTTC
>NZ_JBFGYP010000228.1:0-2924 GCF_041587335.1 Halobacteriovorax sp. | reverse complement strand
GTTACTAGATCTCTTTCCTGCATTGAAGGCAGCTTTGGCCGCAATTGTAGTGAACTTATTCGTCTGATTTACATGATCTGTGATTGAGTCATAGCTATAATGAAGAAGATTTCCTTGAAGCTTATGAATATTTGAATTGTAATCCATCTTGATTATGTCGTGAGGGTTAACTCCACTCCAGTGACCTTTTCTTCTATTTAGAAGTCTAAGTTTTGAATCAGGATACCAGCCACATCTATAGATCCATTGATCCACATAGTGAGTAAGCCTATTGAAGTAGTAACCATCGGCCTCAAAGTTATTCTTTATAGATTTGATTTGATCTATGAGTTGATCATCTAGTGCCTCATCTGCATCTAGTGAAAGAATATGATCATGAGCTGCCGCCTTTAGAGCAAAGTTCTTCTGCTCAATATGTCCCTCAAATTTATTTTCAATCCAAACGACATTGAACTCTCTACAGATATCCTCAGTCTTATCTGTTGAAAATGAGTCAACAACTACTATTTCATCAGCGATATCCTTAATGGACTCAAGACATCTTCTAATATTATGTTCTTCATTAAATGTAATGATAACTGCTGATAATTTAACCATATGTAATCACTATACCAAAAGAGGGGGGATTGTTCTTTATAATTTTTAGGTCAATAGTTATTTAAGAAATTAAAAGTTTGTGATTGAGCCAAGTAGTTGATTTCCTTTTTTACATAGTTTTATAAAGCTATATTTAGATCATAAGATTAATGAGTGTAAGCCTTGGTATGCATTTATTGGTCTAGGTCTATTGTGTAAGCTTTAGTTATCATTGCTGATGCTAGTATAAAAGTAAGCTATAGTATGTATAGCGACCTGTTTAGTCCGCATTTAGAGTAAAGATAATCGAAGAAGATTCAATTGATCTTTAGAAGTTTTAAATTGAATAGTTAGTTAAGAAGCGGAAATACTCTAGTTCCTTTAATAACTATACTAATATTTTGTAATCGTTTGTAGTTACAAAGTATTAGTATTTATCAAATATTCTACCTTTTTTAGTTTTTGTAATCGTATGTGATTACAGAATACGTATATATTGTAGAAAAACCTTAAATAGTATATTGTGTAATCATGAACAATAACGAAATAGCTATAATTATTCGACAATCTCTGAAAGACTCAGAACTTACAATCAGAGAAATTGAGGCAATTACAGGTGTGAGTCGAGCAACAATTAACAGACTACAAAATAATCCTGAAGAATCAAAGCTCTCAACAATCCTAAAGATATTCGATATTTTAAATATTAAATTTGAGATTAGCCATGAATAAACTCTATTTGTTTTTTGGAGAAGAGCTCGTTGGATGTATTGAAAAGACTCCGAAGGGTCTCCGTTTTTCTTACGATGCTAGCTGGAAGAAATTTGCCTTAAGTCCGAACTTTACTGACTTTGAAAAAATCTATGAGTCTCATGAGGTTACTCCATTCTTTGAGAACTTATTGCCTGAGGGAAGAGTTAGGAAGTCGATAGAGAGTATTGAGCAGTTAGAGAGTGATGACCCTTTTTCATTTTTAGAAAATCATGGAGAAGATTTAATAGGTGCTTTTGAAGTTCGAAAAAGTATAGATTATCAGGGCGCTAAACTTATCCCTCAAAAGAAGCAAATCACTTCACAAGAATTATACGAAATCTTTAAGAAGGATAATGGTGTAATAAATTATTGGAAAAGTAATAAAGGCATAGACTTCTCTATACCTGGGGCTCAAGAAAAATGTAGTATTTATTATAATAGGAAAAAAATCTACTTCTATAAAAACATGTCTAGTAACTACATTGTAAAGGGTCCACATCATGTTTTAAATTTTCCTAACTCAAGCGTCTTCAATGAGTTCTTCTGTCTTAAGCTAGCTGATTCAATTGGGCTTGGAGTAGTTGATTGTGAAATAGTTGGAGATATCAATTCACCTCTTCTCTTTGTTAAAAGATATGACAGAAATAAAGGGGAGAAAATTCATCAAATAGACTTTTTACAAGCATCTTTACTTCCTTCAAAATATAAGTATGAAAAAAATGGAGGGCCTACCCTTAAAGAGCTTTACGCACTATTAATAGAAGTTTCTTGTGATGGAAAGGATCGTATACGTTTTCTTGATTGGCTTATTTTCAATATACTAATTGGAAACAATGATTCTCATGCAAAGAATCTAGGTTTTATCGTAACAGACCGAGGTTATCGTTTAACACCATTTTATGACCTCATTTCAACTGCAATTTATGTTAAGGAGGGGATCGCTAAGAACTTTGCTTTTAAGTTAAATGGACAAAGTGACGCAAAGAAATTTACGTCTAAGCACTTTCATTGGCTTGAGGGGGAATTGGGACTTAATAAAGGCTATATTCTAAAAAGAGCGAAAACTCATATAATTCCTCGAATACTTAAATCTTTAGTAAAAGTTCAGGACAAGTTTGAAGAATCATTTGGAAAGAATAAAACAATAGATGAGATAGTGGAATATATTCATAAGAGAATCAATTTTCTTGAATAGTTAAGAGACGTGAGGGGCGCGTTAAATTATAAAGTATTAACACGCTCTAATTAATTTACTATACTGAGTGCCATGACATATCGAACAATTCTCGTAGTAAAAAATAGAGCAATGGGTGACTCCATCATGGGTCTCTCAGCACTTCAATACATTCGAGAGCTCTACCCAGATGCAAAAATAATCTATGCTATCCCTTCGTGGATAACTCCTCTTTATAAGAACGTGGGTATTGAGTGTGATCAAGTCATAAGTTGTGATTTAAAAACAGCAGGGGACTGGAAGAGTTTCTACAAGAGCGTCAGAAAAATAAAGCCAGATGTTATATTTGAAATGCACCTAGCTGGTAGAACATTTAAGTTCTTTAATCTCTATTCAAAAATCTTTAGAACACCGTACTTCT
>NZ_JBFGYP010000227.1:0-2976 GCF_041587335.1 Halobacteriovorax sp. | reverse complement strand
TAGCTCTAATATTTCGTTACTTCTTTTTTCTATATTCAGTGATAAAGCTGTTTGGTTCATCTCTGGAAGAGATAGAAGTCCAGTTGCATTGATAACATTTACTACACCCTGGAAGTTCCACTCAATATCTTTGTGAGTCATGTCACTAAAACAAGAGTGCTCGTCTTCTTGTCCACGAGTATCGTAAGCAACATACATTCTCTCTCCAGAAAGTTCATCTCCACTCATGAAAACGATTCCTTTGAAGATATTTTGAAGAGACTTCTCAGATGGCAATGCAAGAAACTCAGCTCTATAGTTAGAAGGATTTCCTTTAGACCAAGCAGATACAAGATAGTTTAAATCTTTAATGAGTAGTTCAGATACAACTAATAAATACTCTCCACGTCTCTGTGCATTTGCTACAGATCCAACAACATAGTCTTCATGTCCTCTTCTCCCTGCACCAAGCTTATAAAGATCTTGTCCCCAAAGTAGGAACTCAATAGCATGGTAACCAGTTGAGATATTTTTTTCGCCATCATTTTCATTTAGGCTAATTAGTAGTTCTTTTGTAATACTTGGATACTCTTGAGTATTATTAATTATTCCAGCGTTTGGTGCACCAACAACATAATCAATATAGTTCTCATCTAGAGGCCATGCGTTTAGTAGTCCTTCAGGTCCCTCGTCAGAATCAATTGGTCCACTGTAGAAACGAAAAGCTTCTGTCTGCCCATAAACTTCACGAGCGTTAATCCAGCTAAGCTTAGCAGTAACGTGGTTGAAAAGATTTGGTGATTCAACAAATGTCTTTAAATCTGAATCTAGTTGAATTGCTCTCTCTAGCGACTCTGTATACATCTCAAGAACGTGATCAGCGTACTTCTCTGCTACACTTGATGCGAAACTTGCGCTTGATAATAGAGTTAATAATACTAATAAATATTTTTTCATATAAATCTCCTTAAAATTATTTTATAGGTGTGTATCTTCTATCAAAAACAATACGAGTAGATGCATCTACACATGTTGCGCTATCTAGAGAATTTAAAGTTGTTGCTAAGTACCTAAGACCTCTTCTTGATCCTTCATAAGGAAGGGCCTGAAGTAAACCGTCTAAATCAGACTTTATTCCATCGCAGTTATAGTCTTCGCTAGTTGCTTCAACTACAGAACTTTCAAAATAAAGAGTTCGATCGTCACGGTTTCTCTTTAAATAAACTCCATAGTGACAAACTACCTCATCTTCATGCGTAGTATTTAACTCAATTAGAAAGTCGTTAATCCTCTTATCTGCCGCTAAGAAAGTGAATTTCGTATTTAATAAAGATAGAACTTCAGGTGCCTCGGCCTTAACTTCTCCAAATTCTCCACAATCATAGTGAGTAGCATATGCACGATATGTTATTCCGCTAGGTAGTGAGAAGTGCTGAGAGAATACGGGCTGAAGTACCACTAGTGATACTAGAAAAGTTATTGCTTTCATTGAAAATCCTTTGAATGTATTGCTTATTTCTAGATTCAAGAGTTTGATATGTCAAACATTAATACCGCCACACATACAAGTTATATTTCACATAAGTAAGAACAACTAACTACGTGCTCTATAATTCAAAAATGCAAATCAGCTTAAATTGTAGATTTTCTTCTTCCTCTAGCCCAAAATGTGCCTACCAATCTAGTACAACTACAGAATATGGGTATGACTTCAGAATTTGTTAATGACCAAAACTAAATATAGACATAGTTTCAAGGGTAATACATTTGAAGGTATTCTTTGATTCCAGGATCACTAATTAAAGACTTATGGATATAAGTTTTACGGAAAGTATATCTGCGAGATTTTGTTGAACTCAAAAGCGCCAAATATTCAATAACGAAGTCTCTATCTTTAAAAAAAGGGTTATTTAAAAAAGGAGTATACATTCGAGTCGAATAAACAGCATATTTTAATATATTATCTTTCATTGAACGCAACTCAGAAGAAACCCAAGGGTAGTTATCAATATTTGCACTTAGAGCATTTTTAGAAATAGCTCGATCAAAGCGAACTTTCTCAGAAAATAAATAAAAGTAATGCGATAGATTTTCATTAGCTATAATTATTTCAGCTATTTCTTTATCATTTTTAAAAGCAGAGAGTCTATATTCTACAAGCTCAGGTCTTTTTAAATTTCTAATCTCAGAAATAAACTGATTTCTAGCTCTATCTTTGAAATTTGCTATATCAGTACCTTTTAGCTTCAAGGAAACATCTTTAGGCAAGAAATAGATAGATACGGGGTCAGTGTTTAGAACATCCAAAACAAAAGCATTATTACTTAATAACTTACGAGGAACGTACCCAATCAAAGAGCGTCTCAATCTCCCACTAGGCATTTCATCATAGCTCCAGGAATCAAGTGCTAGATCCCATAACTTCTTATCATCAATATTAATTTCTAATATTTCTTGGATTGCAGTTCGATTATGATTTAAGACTTTATTTAGAAAACTATAATCAAGCTTCTTCTTAAACTTAAATAAAGAGATAGAAGAAGGATCTTTAGTAAAACACAGAAAATGGTTGTATGAATCATTTAAAATAGGACCTCTAATATTACCACTTCGGATACTTTTCTTAAAAGACTCTTTCAGGGCTTCTCGAGCTAGTATTTTATCAAATTTGGCAAAGTCAGGTAACGTTGCCACCTTAGCAGGGATATGTTTTAAGATAAAATTTGTAAAATCTCTATCCAAATACCATGTATTATTAATCTTTAGATTAAAGAGATTTGAGTTATCTACAGAGCGATTTGATAGGAATACAACCTTCTTCTTAAATTTCTCAATCTCATCTCTTTTCTTTCTTTCAATCATCTCCAAAGACTTCTTGTCTGTTAAGATATATAACTCATCGTTAAGATCATTTTCTATTATAAACTTTTTAAATATCTGACTCTGCTTAACTTCTTTAGATAATAAGAGTAAATGTTTAACATTCAGTTTTCTAAT
>NZ_JBFGYP010000226.1:0-2988 GCF_041587335.1 Halobacteriovorax sp. | reverse complement strand
TTCGACTATTGCAATGACTTTGATAGTACTTATCTTTTCTGAAATCCTACCCAAATCAATTGCAGCAAAGAACCCCGGTCAGCTTGGTTACTTCGTTGCCCTTCCTTTATATTTAATACATAAAGTTTCAACTCCAATTCATTTTATCTACGAAAGAACAATTGATCCATTAGTCAGGCTAATTGCAGGCAAGCAAAGTGAGACTGCTCAAGCAAGTACTGCTGAAGCCATCATGAAGCTTGCAGAAGGGTTGAAGATAAGAAAAAGTGACGGAACACCTATTCCAATTATTGGATCTGCTGCAGCCGCTGCCTCATTAGTTGCTGAGGACATACTTATCTCAAGAGCTGAGATATTTGGTTTAGAAATTCATGTATCTATCAAAGAGGCAGAAAAGTTACTCGGAGAATCTCGCTACACTAGGGCCATCGTTTATGATGAGTCTCTTGACTCTGTTATTGGGATTGTTCACTTGAAAGATTTAGTTCGCGCCAATAACTCCTTAGACACCCAAGAGGTGAAATCAATTGAAGACCTTATAAAGCCAGTGCTTTTTGTTCCTGGAAAAATGCCTATCCTCTCAGTTCTTCCAAGAATGCAAAAAGGACTAATTCACACAGCAATAATTCAAGATGCTTTTGGTGTAACTAAAGGGATGCTGACTCAAGAAGACATTCTAGAGGAAATAGTTGGTGAAATAAGAGATGAATTTGATACGGCAGAATTAAAGAGGATAAAAAAGATTTCACCTACAAACTATCAAGTCCTAGGAAACTTATCCCTACATGACTTTAACAAAGAAACAGGCTGGAGCTTACCAGGAGAGAGAGGAGAAAGTATTAGCGAGCTATTATATATTGAACTCGGAAGAGCTCCTAAAAAGGATGATTCCATTGTTTTTGAAAACTATGCTCTAAAAGTTCTAGATATGTCAGGTAAAAGACTTGCACGCATAGAAATTATCAAGACATAAGCACAGGCGATGGTATTTCTATATGCCATCGCACCTATTTTCCAATACATAACAATTTAAAGAATTCTTTAAAGAAAGAGAATATTTTTCCGATATAGCTTAAGCAGAGTAACCTCTAAAAATAAGAAGATAATGATCCATTTACACAAGTCAAAATTAAGCGCTAATGAATTAATCTGGAATGGATTAATATTTTTGGCCGTCTTTGTAACTGCACTTGAGGCTCCATTTAGCTTTACTTACAAGACAAATATTCAAATTTGGCAATTGTGGTCAGACTCTATTATCTCTTTAATCTTTATAGCAGACGTTATCTATCAGATAAGAGAGCGCTACTTCAAAACTCATCGCCATGGCCAGAAGGCCAAGAGTAATAGTGCACTTTGGTGGTCAATGATTGCTATAGATATTATGGCCTCTGTTCCTTATGATGTAATCACTTATAGTTTTGATCTTCATGGTTATCAAATATTTGGTCTATTTAGACTCTTAAGACTTGCTCGTGTGGCAAGACTTTACGCTTTAATGAGTAACCTTGCCCTAGTTCCAAAGTTTGTAAGAGTTACGATGCTATTTTGTGTCTCTATCATGGTCATTCACTGGATTGCATGTGGTTGGTCAATGATTCATCCTGATCAATTGAAAAATATCACTACTCACTATATAAAATCACTCTACTGGACAGTGACTACTCTTACCACCATTGGGTATGGAGATATTACTCCAACCACAACAATTGGTAGACTCTACACAATGCCAATAATGATCTTAGGTGTTGGTGTTTACGGTTTTGTTATTGCCAATGTCACTCGACTCTTTACTACGGCAGACCGCTATAAAGAGAAGTCTAAAGAAAGACTCAATGACGTTGCAACATTTATGAAATACTATAATATTCCAGACAGACTCCAAGGTCAGGTTTTTGGTTACTACAACCACTTGATCAATAAAAGGCTGACTGAGAATGATACAACAATTATTGCAGACCTACCTCTAGCGCTTCAACATGAGCTTCAGACATATATGAATATGAGACTCATAAGAACTGTCCCACTTTTTAAGAACTGCTCACACTCATGCTTGAAAGATGTAGCAAGTGCTCTTGAGCAAAAGTCCTACTCTCCTGGAAAAAATATCATTCGAATAGGAGAATCAGGAAATGAGATGTTTATGATTGGTCATGGAACTGTAGATATAATCTTCAGTGACGGAACAGTCGTAGCAACATTACATGAAGGTCAAATCTTTGGAGAAGCCGCTCTACTTAAAGAAACAATGAGAAATGCTGATGTTAGAGCACAAAACTACTGTGATCTCTATATTTTAAAGAAAGAAGACTTCACTAAAATTATTGAGAAGCACCCTGATTTACTTGAAAGTATGCAACAAATTACATCTAGGCGTTCGACAGATAGACGAAAAGCAGCATAAATCCTCAATCTAACACTATATGACTAACAATGTTCCCTTAGAGACGCTATAATGAAGTGCGTTTTAAAGGAGATCAAATGTTAAACACACAAATTGCTAACGATGTTATAGCTTACGGAATTTCTCTAGGTGCAGACTTTGCAGAAATTTTTGTAGAAAAGCATAATTCAACTAATTTAAGTGTCTTAAGTTCAAAAGTTCATGAAATCAAGTCTGGTATAGACTTTGGAATTGGAATAAGACTCATATATGGAACTAAGGTTCTCTATGGATATACAAATAAAACAGATAAAGAGGAACTTCTCAGAATTACAAGGGCCTTAGCTGCTCAGGACAAGAGAGATCCTACTGCAACAAGTACTGCTCTTAACTTTATGAAGACTGTAGATAATCACCGTGCTTCTAAAGGTCTTTCTCAAGATGAAATAAGCATGGATGAGAAAATTCAATACCTTCTAAAAATTGATGCTGCCGCTAGAAAGCAATCAGATAAAATCTCTCAGGTCACTTGTGGAGTTCTACAAAGACTTCAAGACATTGAAATATTCAACTCTGAAGGCCTTCACGTTACTGATACAAGAAAC
>NZ_JBFGYP010000225.1:0-2999 GCF_041587335.1 Halobacteriovorax sp. | reverse complement strand
GATGTGATCATTGTTACAACTGCTATGGAAGATTTTGGAAATGCTTCAGCAAAGCTTGCTGAGTTAAATATCGAGGCCAAGGAAGCAGGGCTTGAAAGAGTTGCAACAACTAATAAAGTACTAGACCCAAAGCATATCCCAACATTTATGAAGCTTATTGATGTCCTAGAGGACAACGATGATGTTCAAAAGGTTTATCATAACTGTGAGTTTGATGAGTCGATGCTAGAAGAATAAATTCTATCGCCCTAAGTAGTCTCCTTACTTAGGGCAAATCATTTCTGAAATATAAATACAATACCTATCGAAATTTATGCTTATCTAAGTACTTTTCTGTTACCTGTAATGATTATAGTTAGTTACTTATGTTTCATATCGTAAATGATATGAAATATTGACTTTCATCTCATTTATGATAGGTTTTATGTACAGAGTTAAAGAGACACAAGAGTATATAAATTGGCTCGAAGGGCAAAATTTAAAAGAGCAGGCCCAGATACAAAGTCGAATAGCGAGAATTCGAATTGACGGTCATTTTGGTACAGCTAGAAAGTTAGATCAAAGTCTTGCTGAACTAAAATGGAAAAGTGGTAGGAGAGTTTACTTTTCAATCACACTTGATAAAGACGGAAGTATTATAATTATCTTACTTGGTGGAAATAAGAATACTCAATCGAAAGATATAAGAAAGGCTAAAGCATTAATTAGAGGACTTGAAGATGAAAAAGTTTAATATAGAGTCATTAAGACCAATTAGCTTAAAGAATAAGAAAGGTCTTTTTAAAAATCACTCTGTTGAATTCTTTAAAGACTACAAGGCCGTCGCTGAAGTGCTAGCTGAAGCAATACTAGAAGGGGACAAAAGGGCCTTTCATGAGATTATTTCTGGTTACCTTAGTGTGATCAATAAAGAAGAACTTTCAAGAAGATCAAAGGTTCCTATTGCAACAATTCGTCGAATGGCCGCAGGATCTAACTTTAATATTGATAGTATGCTAAAAGTTACTTCTGCTATTAATAAAGAGCTCGTCGCCTAGATTCATATATAGAAATTTAACAACTTTCAATTCTTTATCAAGTCAAAAAAGTTACCGTTTATACTTTTAGTAATCTCTTTACTCCGAGAGTAAGGACCTTTTCAATATTTAACTTTTTTTAATATCTCTTGATGAAGTAGATATAGTTAAAACTCATTTAATATAATTTTAGAAAGTATTTCTAGAAGTTTATGTGTATCTAAGAAGTAATTTGGAAATGACTTTTTGATATTTTCTATATCATCGATGTTTACGAAAACAATGTTCTTACTATCATTTTCCTTATATCCCAGTTCTTTCTCTGTGTATATTTGGATAGCTTTATCAACATCTTTTTTGTTGAATATTTCTACTGTTGTTTTACTATTTTTAATATCGAGTTCAACTAAAGCGTATCTACCCATTCGTCCAGTTTTGTTGTGCTTGTTTAAAACTACTTCAACGTTATTTGTAGCCGCATTAAGTTTCTCTATTACTTTTAGGTCTCTTATGTACTTCTTTAAGTTTGATAATATTTTCTTATTACTTAATTTAAGATGTTCTTCTAATGGATTACTATTTTCCTTTAGAGCAAAATATGAGCTTAATAGCTTAAAGAACTCCTTCCACTTCTCATCTCCTTCTCCAGTTTTAAACGAAGCCTGCTGTAGTTCTCCGTATGTTTCAACAGCTGTTGACCAGATATGCTCAAGCTCTGTTCTTAACTGCACTTCCACAAGTATTGAATTCTCCGTTTGGTAAATTAGGTGAATACCTCTATAGCCATCTTTCTTTGGTCTATTGTGATAGTCATCTACTTTTTTTATTTTATGTTTACCTGATTGTACCCGGAGGTTTGTATAGGCCTTATTCAGTCCTATTTCATTTTTTAAGATAACTCTAAGACCTGCTATATCTTGAAGTGTACTTAGTCTCATTGTGCTGAATCTTTTTAATTTTATCTGAATTGATTCTATTCTTTTTAACCGTCGTGCAAATAGGATTGCATCATTCTTATCAATTTTTACTTTGAGTTTGCTAAAGTAGTAGTCGAGTGTACTTGAAAAACTATTTCTCCATTCAAGGAGCTGATTCAAGTCAGATGCGTCTAGGCTCTCTTTCTCCTTTAGGATATCACCAATTTTATCTATTTTTCTTTTACTTATCATAGTCGAAATGTATCACTTATTGATTTTTTTCGATAGAAAAAAAAGCATTACCTGTTATAACTTATTGAATTTATATTCCATGGTTCTTTTTTTTAATTTTTTATTTCAGGGAAATCATTACTTAAGTAAGTAGTTAGTTTTATTAAGGATGAAAGGTTCCTATTGCAACAATTCGTCGAATGGCCGCAGGATCTAACTTTAATATTGATAATACGTTAAAAGTTACTATCTATACTTTTAGATTAAACCCTTTTTTAAATATCTAATATTTTTTAATATCCCTTGATGAAGTAGATATATCTAAAGCTCATGTTAGAATATATTTGTTTAGTATATTCACAAGGTAATTATTCATGAACTCTCTATTTTCAAAATGGAAGAAACTGAACAAGTTTGTACGTATTAGTATTTGCTTAGTTGTAGGTATTACTGGGTATCGATGTAGAGATTTCTTTCCACATACATATATGTGGCTGACACATCACCCTCAAATGTATAACGCAGAATTAGAACCAGAGTTTCCATCATGGTTTAGTGTGAATTTTGGAAGTCTTGAGGGTCCAGATAAAAATAAGAAAAATTTACTTTATTAAGAAGTTTGAAGCTTTTAAAAAATATGGGGAAAGTTTTTATGATTATTATGAAGAGAAATATGGGAAAGATAAACGACATCTATATAAAGATTATATTGATTAGATAATAAAAACACACAAGCTGAGTTCTATTTATAGTTACTCAGCTTTATTTAATTCATTTTATAGTCATAAATATTCTCTCACTTTCAAATGAGGGGCTAACAATTTTAAAACTCATT
>NZ_JBFGYP010000224.1:0-3006 GCF_041587335.1 Halobacteriovorax sp. | reverse complement strand
GGCTAGATGCCCAGGGCTTTAGAAATAGTGATGATAGTAAAGTTGTCTGTAAGCAGATTGAAGCGACTGTTTATCACTACGGTTGGGCGAGAGCAGAGCAAGTGATGGCGGCAAAGACTAAGGCCTTTGATAAACTCTATCACGGCGATAAGAAGAAAGATGAAAGCTTTAACTACGAAAGAGTGTGGGGACTGCGTCCATTTACTGGAACTCATCCAAAAGTAATGAAGAATTGGATTGAAGAAAATAAGAACGATCTAGACATCCTCTCTCTTCCTTATAAACTTAGCCTAAAAGATATTCGCCTCATTTTAAGTGATCAATTTGAGTACTTAACCGGAGTTCGTCTGGGTGAGTTTAAAAACTTTAAACTTAAATAGTAAGAATTTTCCCTTCCTGTGGCTCGAGAAACCAGTTCTTTTCTGTGAGCTCTTTTTTCACTTCTTGGTAATCACTAAAGTTGAGATTGGAGAAAATAAGAGCTCGAAGAAACATATCACAAATTGGAGATGTTCTACCTTTTCTAGAGAGTGTTCTTAGTGCTCCTATGTAATCATCTCTGTAGACCGTAGGAATAATAATTGAAGGGTAGTTATTCGCCAGTAGTTCTCTATTTAGAATAATTCTTGAAGTTCTGCCATTTCCATCATTAAAGGGATGAACCTCACTTACGACAAAGCTTAAGAATATCGCTCTAGAAATTGAATTTGTAATAGTTTGAGATATTTCAAAGGCCTTCCTTAGAGTTCCTTCAACACGCTCGGGTGAAACAAAGAATGTATTGCCAGCTTTATTTGATTTAACCTTAAATATTCCAGGATCCTTATCAATACGACTGGATATAATTCTTTTATTAATTAATTTTAAGTCACTTATGAATTCGTCAGAATTTTTTGAGGTCGTTTTCATAAAACTGATATTCGAACAAATTTCAAAAGTTCCCAGGATATCGTGAGAGTCCTGAGTTCTATTCTCTATTTGCTTTTTATCGAAGATAATTTCTTCGGCCTCTTCAATTAAGAACTCTGTCCCTTCTATATAGTTTGAGAAGTAGCTTTCAAAGAAAGCTTTATTTTCAATGTGCTCAGGGCCATAGTCTTGATTTTGTACTTTTGGATAGCTAAGAGACTCCATATGTATAGCAAGATTTAAAAATAAAGAAATTCGATCTGTATCAATAGGTAGCCCCAAGGCTCTACTCTTTGCTTTTGTGCTATTAAGAGGAAATGACTTTGATCCTAGTAGCGTGCTTATTATTTTATTTAATTCTTTAAATGGCCTATCGAGATTTAATTGAAGTGAGATCTCTTTAGCTTTATCTCTAAATTGGTTTAGACCCTCTTCGCCAGTTTGTTCTAGTATCTCTTCTAGTTTTTCTTCAATTATTTCTAAACTTAGGTAGCGATCATCTTCTGGTACTTTTCTTGGTTTTATTAGAAGCTCTAGAAAGGCTCTCTCTTTACACACTACTTTTGCACCCATGAGCGCCTTTCGATTTCCTAAGGAATCGACTTCTCCACGTATAAGCTTGAACTTTAGACCAGCTATTTCAACGAGCTTACTACTCTTTGAAACTAGATAAATATAATTTTCAGGGGAAGGTTTAAACTCAACTGCTGTTCTATAGCTAATAACACTGTTTTTAAAACAATTTGATACTACCATAGGCCAACAATACTTCATTCTTTCAATTAGCAATTCATCGTCCATGATGCTGGTATATAAAGATGTGTATATCTTTCTGATTTTACCTTCTTTAGATAGTTTTCTTCTTTGGGATTCAGATCCAAAATAGAATTCATCAAGCATCATTTGAGACATAAAACCACCTTTTTACAAAAATACTGTATTATAATACCATTTGTGTAGAAATATTGCCATATAATAGGCATTTTGCAGAAATAGATACTTATATAAAGAGAGTGATGAGGAGTTGTAAGAGCTTGTAATTACTTATTGTTTGAAACTGTCAAAAAAGTTAGCAGGGGCTGAAGAACTTACAGGCCATACTTATCTAGCAGGGAATTCTGCTATATTTAATACATCGAAGGGTTAGCGCTCTTTGAATCTCTCCCCCTATTAAAAAAGCAGACCTTTTGGTCTGCTTTTTTTGTTTTAAGCTGCTAGTTGAATGATTTCAGATTTTTTAAATCGATAATCCTTTCCTTCTTTTTGATACTTTATTTTCCCATTCTTTATTCTTCTTCTCATGGTTGACTCTGAGATTCCTAGAAAAGAGCAAGCTTCTTGAAGAGTCATAAGGTCTGAACTTGCAAAGAGTTTCATCGAGTCTGTGATATCTATCCCGATAACATTTCCTTTCTTGTTATAGCGAACTATAACGCCATCCTTGTATTCTGACTTCGCTTCAACTTCATCAGAGAAGTCTATTGATAGGTAATCAATGTCTGAATCATGATGTACTTTCATTATTTCACCTCAAAATTAATCATGACTGTGACAACTTCAAAATTCATATTTTTCTTTGTCACAGCTACTGCCGCAATTAAATTATCTTTACGTCCCCTAAGTTTTTTATAGTAGATATACTTATCTTGGGACTGCTTTATTTTACCATCTGGTTCACTTAGGATTAGCTCTACATCTTTAGTCGAAATATCTCTTTGAAGAATCCTATCTACTGAATGTGAGCTATATTTTATATTCATTAAGTAAATCATAGTATGAAAGCTTGTCCTTGTCAATTGACGGTCATTAACTAGTCATTTTTGGGTGTCATATATCAATTATTTTATGGGTTTGTAGAGCTTGCTTGGATAGGGAATGACTTCTCCTTTTAGTGCTCGTTGAATACCTAGAATTGATATAGTAATTGAGTAGATTGGCACTATTAGTGCTACTACAAGTCCTGAAGTATAAAATGAAATGACTAGAGCTATAAGAGTTGAAAATATAAGTAGAAATGAGTAATTTAAAAACTCCTTTCCTTGAATATTGATCTTTTCAAATTCATCTTTTTTAATAAACCAAATTCCAATAGGTAGT
>NZ_JBFGYP010000223.1:0-3037 GCF_041587335.1 Halobacteriovorax sp. | reverse complement strand
TATGAAAGAAAAGTTCTTCTGATCGCAGGATCTGGAGCTGGACTTGGGGCCGCCATAGGAACTCCATGGGCGGGAGTTATCTTTGGAATGGAAATCATTACAGTTGGAAGGCTTAGACTCTTTGCTTTTTTTCAATGCTTAATAGCTTCCTTTGTCGCTCACTTTAGTGTTCACTTACTAAAAATCCCTCATACAATTTACCCAGACATTGAATTTCCTTCATTTCAAATTTCATACATCATATACTTAGCATTGGCCGGTATAGTTTTTGGACTTACTGCTAATTCATTTTCTAGATTTACTCACTTCATAACTTTTGTGTTCAAAAAACTTATTAGTTACCCTCCTCTTAGACCCTTTATAGGAGGTATTCTGATAATTGTTTTATATTATATAGAAGGAACTAATCAATATGCAGGACTAGGGCTTGGTACCATACAAAACTCTCTCATTGAACAGTCTCACTGGAGCGTTCCACTTTTAAAAGTTCTCTTCACTGCTCTTACTTTAGGCTCAGGTTTTAAAGGTGGCGAATTTACTCCTCTTGTTTTTATTGGAGCAACCCTTGGAAGTGCTCTAGCTCTTTTTACACCAATATCTTTTGAAATACTTGCGGCAGTTGGTTTTGTTTCTGTTTTTGGTGGAGCTTCAAATGCTCCTATCGCTTGTACTATTATGGCGATAGAAGTTTTTGGACTAAAGATTGCTCCATACGCTTTCATAACTTGTTTTGTAAGCTATTACTTCTCAGGGCATAATGGGATATATTACTCTCAAAAGTATTATGCAAAGAAGTACACCAGGCCTTTTAAACTGATACGACTTCTTGGAGAACTTCCAAAAAGGTTTACATCCAAGTAATAAGGAATAACCATGAAAATTAGTGCCGTAGTATTTGATATGGATGGAACACTTGTTGAGACAAATATTAAATTTGCCTCTATCAGAAAAGAATTAAATATTCCTTATGAGTCTTCTATTCTTGAGTATATCGAAGAAAACCTTACAGGAAAAGATAAGACCTACGCCTATAGTATTGTTCATAAGTATGAAGAGATGGCCTGCCAAAATGCTAAAGAGATTAGAGATATAAACCTTTTCATCGAAGCTCTTTCAAATAAAAAGATCCCTACAGGTATTCTAACAAGAAACTCTAAAGTGATCACAGATAAAACTCTAAGTATGTTTAAATGGACGTTTGACCTTGTACTAACTAGAGACTGCGCTAAGGCGAAACCCGATCCTGATGGACTGGAAATATTTTCAAGAAAGTTTAATATTCCCTTAAATGAGATTCTCTATATAGGTGATTATGATTTTGATATAGAAACCGCAAAGAATGCAGGCTCTATTGCCGCATTAATTACAAATGAAAAAAATCAATATTTAAAAGATAGTGCAGATATTATTATAGAGAACTATATGGATCTATATAACGATTACATTAAATAGACCCACTTATTAGAAATTCTTTAGACTATAGTGAAGAACTTACTGCGCAGCTTTCAATGTAACGTGTTACTGAAAACTCACTTCCATAATCATCAGATAACTCATAGCTTACTTTCACTGTGTCTTCAGTATTTTGATAGCTCTCATGAATTAACTCACAACTTACTAGCTTAATCTTGTCGTGATTTCCTTGGTAGTAGGCTCCATTCATTTTAAATGCTGCACTCTTAATTTCTTCACAAGTACTCTCAAACTCTCCCCAAAAACAAAACTTTGCTTGATTCGCTTCTTCTTGAGATTGGTAATTGAAGCTTGAGTCAGAAAATCCAATAACTTGACCAGGAGAGATGACTCTAGCAGTTGAGTGTAAAGAAAATGTAAACATAAGTAATAATAGAGATTTATTCATTTTAATATCCTTGAAAAACTTTAAACATACTTAGCACTTACTAAGTAAAGACTATATACTCCGTATAAAAAATTCAAAGAAATAGACTCAAATATATTAATTATGTTTAAGTATGAAAAATACAATTAGATCTCATAAAAGGAGTTAAACATGAAAGTAATCCCTCTATTCTTAGTCTTAATGAATCCAGTATTTGCTGATGTTGTAGAGTATACACTTCAAAGCTCCGACACTACAAACTGCCCTACACATTTAGTCCTAGAAGACAATCTCAACCAAGTAGAACTATCTCTCAATAGTGATATGGGGGCATATTTTAATAAAGACTCAAGCGAAGGTAACTTGATTATTGAAAATATCAATGAAGGAACCCAAGTAGTCAGATCTACAAATAGTTCACATGGAACTAAATCAAAAACAAAATATACTGCAAATAGAGAGAATAATATTATTTCTGTTACTAAAGAGATTAAGTACGGAACATTTGGATCAGAGAAGTCAGAAAGTGAACTTGTTTTAGAGTTTAAAGAAAGTAAGCTAACAATTGACTTTAGTAGATCTTATAAAGAAACATTTGTTACTAGCTGGGAAACAAGTAATAACTGTATATATAATGAAATAAAGTAAAGTAAATAAAAAGTAATAGAAGTGATGATATTCAGGCACTCCTATTACTTTTTTCTTGGATTCTATTTTTAGATTATGCTAAAAATAGATATGGTCCAAATCACCTTCATTCTTATAGTCCTCTGCTTCTCTACACTCTCTTCGAACGCTTGTAACTTGAGAGACCTGAGAGAAAGAAACAATAACAAACACCTGTCAATCACTGGAAAAATACACAAAGATGTACCTTGTAAGAAAATTCAAAATAGAATTGTGAGTCTAATTGCTGAAGAACCAGAGTCTCTTCAAATTCAAACTCAGATACAAGACCTTTATTATTTAGATGAGTATATGATTTCAATCCAAATCCAATATATATGGATAGATAATAATCGTGTTGGACAAGCTCAAGTTTTCAGTTTTTAAAAGTAAAGTGAATAGATCTATGATATTTAGAAATATAGAGCGAAAAGATAATCAAATCATTGCGAAAATTATAAGAGAAAGCCTAGACTCCTATGGACTAGGAATACCTGGAACAGTCTACACAGATCCAACCACAGATGATTT
>NZ_JBFGYP010000222.1:0-3053 GCF_041587335.1 Halobacteriovorax sp. | reverse complement strand
TGTAACTCATGTTATAAACTTTGATCTTCCGATGGAAGCTGAAAGTTATGTTCATCGAATTGGAAGAACAGCTAGAGCGGGAAGAGAAGGTGTTGCTATTTCTTTTTGCGATGATAGCGAATTGAAACTCTTAAGAGAAATTGAGAAATTTATTAGACTTAAGGTGCCTGTTGATAAGGAACACGCTTTACATGGCGTTGCTCCTAGTCCAAAGCCAAAGCAGACTCCGAGAGGTGCTCCTCAAGGTAATAGAGGAGGTAGGTCTTCTGCATCTTCTAGTAAGAAACCTTTTAGAAGGGCAAGAAATAATAAGAAAACTACTGCATCAAAGACAAGACCAGCGAAATCGTAATAAAGATTTTAGGTTAGAAGTATTTGTTGTCGTCAACTCGTAAAAACAATCTACAAAGAGAAAATTATGAAATGTAAGCTAAATAATTTAAATAAATATATTAATGAAATTGGACTTGAAGTCCCAGAAGTTAATCTTGATAAAGCAGCTAAGAATTGTATGACTGTTGGTGATCTCATCAAAGAACTAGAGAGTTATGATCCAGAACTACCTATACTATTAAATGTAGCTGACAAAATAGTCGAAGCAGAAGATTCTTGTATTGATGCCAACGTATCTGAAGGCCCACTTCTTGATGCTGGAACTTACTTTGATACTGATGAAGACACAAAGAATGATTACGTTGTAATTCTAAGCTCTTGTTCATGGGATGATATGTTAGATTCAGATAAGTTGTTTAATACAATTTAAAAGAAGTATAGAATTTTCTGTAATCATTACAGTCTTGTTACTGTTTAGTACTTAAATCTATATAAATAGATTCTTTGTACTAAGGATTCATATGAAATTCATCACTCTCTTACTCGTAATACTTACATTCTCACAATTAGAAGTTTGTGCATCTCCTGGTCATAGTCATCAGAAGGATTTAGATAGAACTACATCTTACAGTGTATACCCAGGTAAAAGGAAGGTTGTATTAACAATTGATGATGGACCTAGCCCAAAGGCAACGCCACAAATTCTTGAAACTTTAAGACAGTATAATATTAAGGCAACGTTCTTCGTTCTAGGAAAGAATGCTCTAAAGTATCCAGAATTAACGGATGAAATTAGAAGAGATGGACATATCGTTGCGAACCACTCTTATAAACATGAAAACTTCAGTAAATTTTCAAGATTCTTCATGAAGAGAGAGCTTAAACAGAGCTTCTTTGGAGCACATTCTGCTCTAGTTCCATACTCTGAGGGTGCTAAGCACTTTTACTTCCGTGCCCCAGGGGGCGCATGGCAGTCAAAGGCCGCAAAAGTAATTAATAAAACAAAAATAGGTAAGAGTTATATTGGACCTGTTTATTGGGATATTGGCGGAGAAGTTGTTCAAAGTAATAATGGAAAATATCTACAAGCAGCAGATTGGAATTGTTGGTCAAAGAAAATGTCAGTTGATCAGTGCCTTGAAGGTTATATGAGTGAAACTAATAAGAAAAATGGAGGAGTTATCCTCATGCATGATATTCATAATAATTCCGCTAAATTACTTAAGAAACTCATTCCTAGTTTGATTGAAGAATCTTATGAGTTTATCTCTCTTGATGATGCTGGTTTAAAGTAAGCATTAAGACTTTTGAGTGGCGCGAGAATTAACAGTTTCCTTCTTTACTTTATAAAATTCAAATGAAAAAGCGATCTCGCTCTTCTTTAGTAGATAATCGACAAGTATCTTGTCTTCCAAATAGAGAGTAATTACTCTTTGAAATCAAATTGTATATTTGCCGAACTAATTGCGACATCACCATATGTATTACAGACTCCATTTTCTAATGTGTTTTCTCTTATATTGGCTGCTTAGATATAGAAAGTATGAATAGCCATTTATAAGTTTGACATGTCAAACATTTTGACCTAGAAAAATCTATACTTTAAAAGGACACTTATGAAAAAACTAATTTTGTTAGCCTCATTTGCAGTATTTCAAGCTGCTTACTCTCAGCACTTTACCCTTCCAAACGGAACGACTTATAGAGCATTTGCTACTCATTATGATTGTGGTGAATTTGGTGAAATTAAGGCCGACACACCGGACCTTCTAGTTCAATTAAACACTAAATTTACCTATCTCGCCGCTGATAAGAGAATCAATGATTTTTTAATTGAGCTCAATACAATGGAAGAAGATAAGGTTGCATGTTTTTACGGTGTTTATTTAAAGAGAAGTCGTGAAGATAGAACTCTTTACTATCAGAGCTCTGTTATTGAATCAGCAATTGAGGGATTTGACTGCGAATCAGTAAAGTCAGACTTAGACGGTTTACTTCAGGCCCTTCCTTATGAAGGATCAAGAAGAGGTCTTAGATATTTAGCAACAACTTTAAATTCTCTAGATAGCGCAACATGTGTAGATGCATCTACTCGTATTGTTTTTGATAGAAGATATACACCTATAAAATAATTTTAAGGAGATTTATATGAAAAAATATTTATTACTATTATTAACTCTAGTATCAAGTGCAAGTTTCGCATCAAGCGTAGCAGAGAAGTACGCTGATCACGTTCTTGAGATGTATACAGAATCACTAGAGAGAGCAATTCAATTAGATTCTGACTTAAAGACATTTGTTGATTCACCAAATCTTTTCAACCACGTTACAGCTAAACTTAGCTGGATTAACGCCCGTGAAGTTTATGGTCAGACAGAAGCTTTTCGTTTCTACAGTGGGCCAATTGACTCTGATGAGGGACCTGAAGGACTATTAAACGCATGGCCTCTAGATGAGAACTATATTGACTATGTTGTTGGTGCACCAAACTCTGGAATTATTAATAATACTCAAGAGTATCCAAGTATTACAAAAGAACTCCTCATTAGCCTAAATGAAAATGATGGTGAAAAAAATATCTCAACTGGTTACCATGCGATTGAATTCCTACTTTGGGGACAAGATCTTTATAAGCTTGGTGCAGGAAGAAGAGGACACGAAGACTATGTTGTTGGATCTGTAGCAAATGCACAGAGACGTGGAGAGTATTTATTAGTTGT
>NZ_JBFGYP010000221.1:0-3115 GCF_041587335.1 Halobacteriovorax sp. | reverse complement strand
TATGGGCAATTGATCAAGGTTCAACTCCAATGGTCTATCACCCAGGTCTAAGAAATCCATCTCCAGTTCGAAGTGCTAGCGAAATTGGTAATAAGAAGCTTAAATTCTACTGCGTAAAGTAAGTAATAAATGGCCCTAGTTCTTTAGGGCCTTATGTCACCTAAATAGAAGGTGAGATAAGATCACTACAAAATCTTTAATCATTGCAATCTCTAAATTAAAAAGTCGATCTAAATTAATTTGGAAATGAGTCGTATTCAAGTTCGGATGATTATTTTATCAGTTTTTTGAATTTAAATGAGGGGATATCGGAGTCATTTCGGGAAATTTCTATATCTACCCCATATAATTACCATTATGTGGGGTGGCACTTGGGGGAGTTATTTTAGCCTATTTCTAGTATATTAGCTGACTCTCCATAGAAAATCAGCCTGGAAAATTATTCTTTTTGATACTTTTACATTCTCTCTATTATCTCAAGCAACTTTTGATTCTTTAAAATATCGACTTGGTATTGGTCTATGTCATTTATCATCTCTTCATCTGAAATAAATGTACGTCCTAAAATCAAACATGACTTATACGAACTAAGTGCTGCCTCATAGATAGACTTTTTTAGAGAAATAACTATTTCAGAGTTTCGAAGAACTATTCGTCTTGTTTCTAATCCTTGGTCATCTACAAGAAAATCTCCAAAAAACGTATTATTTAAACTTTCATCTTTATCAACTTTATTACGTATCGTATCTACGTATAAGTCATAGGCCAAGTAATCAGCCTTATGAACCACTTGCCATAACTGGCATAGATGCACTTATCATTAAGCATAGTAATAACTTTTTCATATTTTCTCCAGATACTGAGTTTTTATAAAGAATACTAAGAAACGATATTTCAATGTGCTTAATTGAAATGATTACAGTTGATAATAAATCTTTGGTCACCATTACCTGAGCAAAGATTTTGAGTCGGGTATATGTAGTACAGCTGTCAAACATGTAGGCATCAATACAAACTGTTAAATATAAACTTAAGTACTTAGGCCTAAAAAGTTGGCATAACTATTGAACTATATATCTTATGAAATATAATTCAATTTATTTAACACTAATGCTTATCTCGAGTTTGAGCTATGGATCGATCCATGGTCCAAGTGACGATCGCTATAAATTGGATGAAATTACGAATAAAAAGATCAAAGAATTAGCTAAATCAACAGCTTTTATAACGAAGAAAAATCCAGGATCAAGCAATTCTATAACTCTCCAAACATCATCTTTAATGGATCTAAAAGGGATGTGTAGCAATGAGCGATTCGCAAACTCCCCTAGCGTATATGGCTGTTCAGGAGTTCTAATTGACACTAATAAAGTCCTAACGGCCGGTCATTGTGTAATCTCAGAGATAGACTGTAAAGACATGGTCATTTCTTTTAGCTACACAGATCATTCACTTATTGGAGAGTTTAAAGATAATCAAATCTATAAATGTAAGAGTCTTATCGCCAGAGAAAAGAACTATCTTACACATCTTGATTACGCAGTAATTGAACTAGATAGAGACGTACTAGATAGACTCCCCGTCTCTTATAATAAATCAAACTCACTCTCTAAAGATGATCCTTTATTTATGATTGGACACCCTGTAGGCATTCCTACAGTGATCTCTACAGACGCAAAAGTCCTAGATATAAGTGACAATAAATTCATATTTCCAACTGATTTAGACGCAATGATTGGTAACTCAGGCTCACCAGTATTTAATCACAACACTTATGAATTAGAAGGAATTCTTGTTCGTGGAGGTTCTGACTTTGATACAGACTTTGACTCAGATGACCTATGCAGAACCTGGTATAGATCGCGCAATTACCCTCAAGAAAAAGCAGAAACAGAAGATGTACTTAAAATTAACTCAATTCCATATATTAAACTTTTAAATAATAAATAAAAGGAAACTCCTATGAAGCAAATCGTGATTTCTTTATTTTTAACTTTAGTCCTCGTTTCATGTGGAACAGGAAGAGAAAACGAAAGTACTTCAATACAACAAGCTACTAACCTAGTGTATTTATCAGATACCACAACAGATAATGAAGAAGAAAAGGTAAAGTTTTTAAGTGATGTTCAAGAGATGTTAATCTTGGAAGATAAGGTCATCATAGAGCCTTTATCTGGAAAGATTGAATCCTTAGACCCTGAAGCCTCATCTATCATTGCTTCTGCAATTTCTGATACAAGTAGCTATGATTTGGCATATGGAAATGGAGACCTATACTACCTTCTTGGAGCAAAAGACTCATGGGGAAAGGTAGAATGGGAATACTTTTACAGTTTTTCAAAGTGGGCAGTATCCAACAATTTTAGAACAATTCTTATCCCTTCAGCACAAACTCCTCACGTAAAGGAAGCCGTTCAAAGTCCTACGACTTCTCTTATCATTTGGTCTTCACACGGTGACAAGAATGGGAATATTTACGATTATGAAGGTAAAATTCTACCAAAAGATATCTTTTCAAAAAATAAAGGAAAGAGATTTAATAGACTTATTTTAAATAATTGCTATAGCTACACTTCAAGTAAGCACTACTCTTTTTCAGGTTTTTTAACGACATGGAAAGGGTTAACTGACTCTAACAAAATGATAAAATATTTAAATTCTACAAAGTTTAACAAAAGTGTTGCTGAAGCATTAAAAGCTACCAGAGAGCAAGAAAAAGAAGATCTCTCTGAGTAATTTCTCGTTACACTTACTTTAAATCTAATAGGGCCGTATAAAGAAACTTTTCGTGTTTAAAAATATCTCGATGAAAAGTTTCTTTTGTCTCTTTGAGAGTTATATCACTTACCTTTCCAGATCTTCTAAACTCTAGAAGTGACTTACATAGCTTTATTGAATAGGATAAACTCTTTGGGTATTTCTTAAAAGTATCTTCACATAAAATCTTTTTATAAGCTTTACCAAGTACCAAACTACCTAGTAGATCGTAGCGAACAATCGTTGAAATCATCTCGCCCTCTAAGTGTTTTGGATCTACTAAAGCAAATGCTTTAGCATATTGTTTTGACTTAATCAGAGAGTCTAAATTATCCATCTTAAATCTATAAGAAAATGG
>NZ_JBFGYP010000220.1:0-3121 GCF_041587335.1 Halobacteriovorax sp. | reverse complement strand
GATAATGATAATAATATAGATGATAGACTAATGTCGCCTGAAGATAAGGTTGAGTTTCTAAAAGCTGCTAACGAACAAGAAGTCGACCTTGAAGCAAAGCTAATGGAGTTAGACTACACTCCTGAAGAGATTGAAGAAATGCTATCTGGATTTGAATTATAATTGGAGATTGATATGAAAACAAATTTTAAACGAAGTAAAGTCTATAATCTCTTATTTAAAGGAAGGACTTTCTTAATCAATCCAGTATTTCAAAAAAAATTCATGGGCTTCATTGTTGGATCAGTCATAATCTCAATGGCCGTAATGCATGGAGCGAACTGGGTCTTTTTCAATAGATTTATGGACTATGGAGACAAACTTAATCTTCCAAGTAATCACCCTTTCTACAGACTACTTTTAGAGCAACAAGAGTTTATGACTATTGTATTCTTTATTAGCTCTATCATTCTTTCAGTTGTCCTATGTACGTTCGGGCTTTTCTTCTCTCATAGAATTGCCGGTCCAATTTACCGTATTCAAAAAGTTTTCACAGATGCAGCTAAAGAAGGTCATAAAGTTGAAGAAATCCACTTTAGACATGATGACTTCTTTCAAGAAATACCTACTGCTATGAATGACTACTTTAAAAGACAAGAAGAAATTCAAGTGAACAAGAAGGTTTCTTAATTAGAAGCTAGACCAAGATTCTCTTTTGAGGAATAATATACCTCTAAGGAGAACTTAATGATTAAGCATAATGAATCACTTACAGATGAGTTTGATATCCATTCATTCTTTAGAGTTTTAAATCAAAATAAAACTAAGATCTGGCTATGGCAAAGAGATGACACTAGAAGAATTGTACAATACGCAATGGTTAGAAAAGTTGATCTCATCAAGAAAGTGATTCACATCTCTCCATGTAGCTCAAAAGGATTTAAATTTAAGACAATTCAAGACTTCTTTTTTTATAATGCTGAAAACTCTAAGGCATTCAAGTTTACAGCAAGAGACCTATCCAGAGATATGATTATCTTCCCAATTCCTAAAGCAATACAAACAGTAACAAAAGAGTTTCTTAAAGATGTAGAGCTTGTTGAAAAAGAAAATGAGGATAAGTTTAAACACTTGAGAAATACTCCAAGAGTTCAACCCAATAGCAAGCAAACAGTTTCAATCAAGAGAATAAATATACACTCAGACTTCACACATCAAGAGAAATATACATTATACGACATCTCTTCAGGAGGAATGGGTATTCAAGTTGATGACCCTTCAGAGTTTGATATTGGAGAATTTATTGAAGTACTAATGATTAACTCAAAAACTGTTCCAAAAAGTATGTCAGGAGAGATTGTAAGTATAAAACAAAATGACAATAAATCAGAAGGTTTTAAAGTTGGAGTTAAATTCTCAAACTAATCTATATCTTGCTCACTCCCTACTGTAGTGAAGATAGTTGTTGGAGAATATGATCTAGCTTGCTTCCAAGACAAAACATTTGTTTCATCCTCTACATCATGCTCATAATACATATAGAAATTAGAATCTCCTGTTACTCTAGTTCCAGATAAATAAGAAATAGCAGTTGGGCTCCCAAAGGGAATTACACCTGGATTATTTCCGTCACCAGGAGTACAAACAGCTGAATCATCATTTCCACCAGGGTCTGTGAGTGTAAGATTCACAACTTCAGAGCATACAACAATTATATACTGAGAGTTTCCAGGAATAATATAATCATTAGCAAGTTCTCCCTCGGGCCAAAATGATGTTGAGTCCGATCCATCAGAGTCAGCTTGGCTCACGGCAGTTACAGGTTTGTCAGCTATCACTTTTATACCTAATGCCAATTCCTGATTACCTCCACCAGTAAATTCTACAGTATCACCTCTATCTCCGGAGAATAGCTCCGTCGATCCGTCTGAAAAGTAGATTAAGCCACTTGTACCATCCTCGATTATTCCTACAGATCCACCCTTTGCAGCAGTACCGAGTAAAGACTGCGCAGGTTTCATCATGATAACGCCATCGCTTGCATTAGCGTAATAGTAGAGACCAAGAATTGGAATATCACTCTCTATCAATCCCATTATTGAGACATCATAATCAATATGTAGAGAGCTATTAGGTGGAATACTGTATCCTCCAGAGTCAACAAGAGCTCCGGATCCATTATAATTATAAAGAGTTAAATTTGCAGTAGAAGAGTTTGGATTATAAAGATCCCAATCATCTGTCCCTCTTGATTTAGGATAAGATAGAATAGTAGAGGCAAAGCTTAGTGGAGCGATAGAGTCGGCTCCATCATCATATGTTGTATACCTAGCACTAATAGGTCCATCAACGCTAACAAGTCCATTAATTACATTGTTAACCGTGGTAGCGACACCTGTAGAAATATTTTCAGCTGTGTAACCTGAGTTGGTAAGTATATTTACATTATTATTATCTATATAAGAGGTCACACCATAATTTGATGGTCCTGCAGCTTGTGATAATTCATAATAAATATCTTTATTTGTATCATAACTAAACACTCCCTCAACACTTGATGCTGATGAGATAGAGTCATTCCCATATGAAAGTATTAATTTGTCAGTTCCAGAATCTTGTACTTTGACCCATATTTTTGAATTACCAGAAGGATTCCAGTTTTCAATCCAATAGTCTTGTTCATTGTATAGTTCATCGAAGAAGCGTATATCATCTCCATTATTTTGAACTTTACTATAATCAAAATTAGAAGTGCTAAGATTTACTTCAACCTGAAATTCGTCTTGATCGGTTGCACTACTTAAATCAACCTCTCTATAGTAATCACCACTGATAACCCTTAGTCGCAAAGGTGGTAATTGAATAATAGGAAGTCCATCTGCTGTTACAACAATTGTATTTTCTGAACCGAAGTTAGTAGCGGTCAATGTAGACTTGTATACTCCGTTTGAATCTGAGGTAGCAGAGAAAACACCTGAAGATGTACCGTCTCCTAGAAGAGTAAAAGTTACGGTCATTCCCCCCTCTTGTATTGCAACTCCATTGGAGTCTTTTGCAATGAAGGTTATATTTGTCTCTTCTCCGATATAGAGATCAGTCTTATTAATTTTTATTATTGAATCAACCGCTGAAATGTCACTAT
>NZ_JBFGYP010000219.1:0-3163 GCF_041587335.1 Halobacteriovorax sp. | reverse complement strand
TTCTAATACCTTTTAATAATAAATATTCAATTTGTCTTTCATCTCAAGTCGGGTGTGCAATGAAATGCTCATTTTGTTTTACAGGAACACAAGGACTAAAGAGAAATCTCTCTACCAGTGAGATCGTAGGTCAATTTCTTCTCGCCTGGAAATGGTTGGCAGAGAATAGAGGAGAAGAGAAGAGGATCCTAAACATTGTTTTTATGGGACAAGGTGAGCCTCTACATAACTTTGATGCAGTTAAGTCTGCATGTGATATTTTTCTTTCAAAGAATGGAACCTCTGTTGGTAATCAAAAGATTACTATTTCTACCTCGGGATACCTTCCTGGCCTAAAGAGATGGAAGGATGAGATTCCAGGCGTAAACTTAGCACTCTCTTTGCATTCTCCTTTTGCTGAAAAGAGAAATGAACTTATACCAATTAATAAGAAATTTAAGTTAGAAGAGGTTCTCTCTTATATTGATGATATTCCCCTTAGTAAAAAACAATTTATTACTTACGAATACCTGTTGATTAAAGACTTTAATGACTCAGAAGTTGATGCTAGGAAAACAGGAGAGTTACTAAAGGGGAAAGAAGCCTATATAAATCTAATTCCTTTTAACCCATTTCCTGGTACAGAGTACCAAAGACCAACAGATCTTGTGGTTAATAATTTCAAAGATATTTTGAGTGAATATAAAATTCCTACCCTGATAAGAATGACTAAAGGGGATGATGTTCTGGCCGCCTGTGGACAACTAAACTCCAAGGATTAGAAAAATAGTTTAGTTCCAAGGATTGTTCCTTCATCAGTTCTTGGACTTAACCCAGCACCTTTAAAAGAATTTCTCTCTTTAAAGTTATTTAAGTAAAGCCTGATAAACGATAATTCTAAGAATACTCCGTACTCAACTCGTTCACCCTCAACAGTAGAAAGACCATCTGAAGACTTGGCTTCTTTTAGTTTTGTGTAATTTAGCTCAGTACCGAGAAAGCTAGCAATGTATAATGTTAATGATCCACCATATAGGTCCTGAGAGTAGGTTGAGTCCTTTCTTTTACCGTAGAATCCTCTGATATGGGTAGACTGCACAGAAGAGCCTAGAAGTAGTAAATTGAGCTTATACTCACTTTTATTTTCTAGTGCACTGAAGTTATTCCTTGAGTACTCTAAACCTAGAAACTTAAGATAGAGTGATGCTCCAAATCTCTCTAATTCATTTTCTTGATACTCATCTAAGTCTCCGGCTGCATAGTCGAAAATATACTCAAACCATGTCGTTGAACTATTGAGTGCAAGCCATTGGTCCATTAGAGCAATTCTTTTCTTAGTTACAAGCCAGTCTGCTAGAGACCACCGAGAAGACTTCTTCTCTTCCTGCTTTTTTACAATGACGGTGTAGACTCCCTCTGCAAGAGCAAAGGACTGAAGGGAAATAAGAAAAAGTAGTACAGTGGATAATAGTTTAATCATTAGATAATTCTATCTAATTTATTGACCAACGCATAGTGAGCAAGATTTATATAATGTTGAGCTTATTATTGAAGCTATAGAAGTTATTAGTATCTTTGGCCTTAATGCCATTGTTCTTAATATACTCAGTTTGCTTATTAATAAGTTTTACTTCGCTCGATAACTGCCAGATTTTCTTTGTTTCTGAAGTGGGAGAAGACGTATTCTTTAAGTAATTTGGTCTGGGGGCAGGCCCAGTTAAGTAAGTTTTCATAACTTCTTATCGGTGGTAAATAATTAATCTTGAGCAAAAAAGTCGGAAAAGTGTTAATGAAATTGTTTTATTTTAAATTTCACTTAGAATGTATATATGGAAAATGACAAAGCAAATGAATACCAACAAATAAAAGAAGACCTTATTAGACAGCAGAGAGTAGATGTCTTGGCGCTTAAGAGGTTGAAAGTTCTTTCAGAAAATGGAACAGAAGTTTTATTCAGTACTTTTTGGAACAATACAACTGTTATAATTATTTTCCTTAGACACTTTAATTGTATTAGCTGTAGGGCCCATGCTGATCAAATTTGGAGTCTCCACAAGGAGATGAATAAAATTAAAACTAAGATTATTTTTGTTGGAAATGGTAGCTCTCAAGTCATAAAAATGTTTAAAGAAGATCTAAATATTAAAGATGCTGAAGTTTATACAGATCCATCTCTAGAAGTTTTCAAGGCATGTGGAATGGATAGAAGCTTCACTAATTATGTAAGCTTTAAGTCTTTAGTAGAATTGAGAAAATTGAGAAAGCAAGGGTACACTGGTGGAGACTATAGTGAGGGCGCCGGAGACACATTTCAAAATGGTGGAGTAGTTGGGTTTAAAGATCCTGGGAAAGTTATTTATCACTTCACATCTAAATATTTAGGAGACTTTGATAATCCAGATGAATGGCCTAAGAATAATGATTAGATATCTAGTGTCGTAATTATTTTATCTTTTGAGAAAATATCAATAATATGAATTTTTATTTTATTGTTAAAAACTTCAAGAAGGATGGAGTTATATACTCCAAGGTTAGTGGGAGAAAAGAAATCACTATCGTCAGCAATACTCCCAAGTAAACTACCTCTTTCAAATTCCTCTCTTCCAATCTGTACTGCTAGCTTGTCTTCGGTTTCAATAAAGCTTTCTAGATTACTTTGTCCTCTTTCTCTGATTTTATCTAATTCGAATTTGTTTCGAAACTCTTTTAGTTCAGGATCTCTTGCAAGAATTTGCCATTCCATTAGACTATCTTTATTTCTCTTATTGGCATTGGAATGAAAATGAATATCAATATCCGAGATCGATAGGTTTGCCTTTCCATTTGGTAAGCTTCCATAAATATAAAGAGACTCATTTGATTTTAAAGTCGTTTGTACTAGGTTTTCTTGAATTGTTTTTGCAAGATCTAATACAGTTTGAAAGTTGTATGTAACCTTTGGGTTCACTTGTTTAAATAGTGAATTTATTTTTGAGACATAGTTAGCATTTGAAATAGAGTTTTTTAAATCTCTATAATCTTTCTGTAGAAATGCTCTCGTAAGAAATTCCATATTTCTTCTCATGTCTTTATTCTTAAGTTCTTCGAAATAGTGATACTTTTTTAATATATATGCTTGAGCTTTCTCTTTAATGTTATCTGGCAAGCTATCTACTATATTCGCTGTTTCGATCGAGAATATATC
>NZ_JBFGYP010000218.1:0-3169 GCF_041587335.1 Halobacteriovorax sp. | reverse complement strand
GCTTCCTCTCTTTATAAATAGTCCCCAAAACCATAAAAATGCCACAACAAAGGCCATCTGTGATCTTGAAAGATAACTCAGTCCAAAAAGTAGTCCCGAAAAAAGCCCAGCTCTAACATAGTCTTTCTTATTTTCAAGAGACAGAATAAATACTGACATCCCCCATAAAAAGAAGCTAATACCAAAACTCTCTGAGTTTGTTCGAGTTTGAATATAAGGAACAAACCAACTTAAGTTTAAAAATCCCCAAGTCATGATTTGATACTTTCTTTCTGGAATCCAAATCTTTAAAAGTGGAATTAATCTCGTTAGAGCAAAGAGCCCAAAGAGAGAAGTCATAAGTCTTATAACAAAAGCAAAGAAGAACGGAGACGTTATTCCAACAGCTGAAAGGGTTTTATAAACGCCAAAGTAAGTAAAGACTTGAAACCAAGGCCTTATCTGCTCTCTAAATTCCCAAGGTAGATTTGAACTTGGAATATTTCCTAACTTGAAATTTAGAAATTCATAGATCTGAAAGTGCTCATCAAAGTGTTGAAAGCCAGTACTAAAAATGGCCGCAAAGATATGAAAGGCCAAAGATATATAAAGAATTGTCTTAAAGTTATTTAGTTTCTTCAAATTTAAAAATCCCTATTACAGATGTTCCAAAGAGAGGGTTTCCCCCAAGAGACTTCTCGATCTTTCCAAGAAGTAGCATTATCCAGTTAATCACAGGATTAGGAAGTTTAAGATCTTGCTGATCTTTAGATCCTTTTGAAAGCTTTCTAACAAGATACACAACTGGAAATAAGTATCCAAAAGCATACCTTAAATAAACTGGCCTCAAGCCTGCTTTAGCAGCAACTTCTAAGAGTTCACTCTTAGTGTATCTCTTTCTATGCTCTAAAAACTCATCATGATATGACCAAAGAGACTGAAAAGCAGGAACAGTAATAAGAATGGCCCCATCAGTGTTCATAGTGCTCACCCACTGTTTTAGTACACCTTCATCATCATCAACATGTTCTAGAACATCCATAGCAAGTAAGACATCTGCCTTACTCTCACTACATTCATTTAAATTATTTGAAAGCCTAAAGCTCTCATCACACCAGTCTCCTGAAAAACCTTCAGGAAGATTTGGATCAATTCCTACCGCTCTTGATACTTTTTCAATACTTGGGCTTTGAGTTTTCAAATACCAAAGATTTTGGCCACTACCACAACCGTACTCGGCAACGCTTAAGTTCTTTTTTGTAAAATAACTAAAGAGCTTCTCTATATATTGAAACCTCGTTCTTATCCACCAGTGCTTTCTCTCACTTTGAACATCGAGTTCATTAATTTCTTTAATGTCCATTTCTAGCCTTTATATTTCTTGTAGATTTTTCGAAGTTCAAGAGGAGCTTTTAGAAAGTCAAAAGTACAGAGCTTTGAGCCCTCAACATCTATCCAGTGATTAAGAGGGAGTTCATATATCTTCTCACTCGCCTGCTTTTCAATTTTACAATATCTAAAGAGAAGCTCCACATCAAAGATCCAGTAAGAGACAAACTTCTCACTAAAGAGTTTCTCAACTAAATCAGTTTTAAAAAACTTAGCTCCACACTGAGTATCATAAACAGGAAGCTTTAACGTGATACTCGCCACTGTAGCAAATAGTCTACCAAGAACATGGCGGTACCACTTTCTATCGATATGGCCTCCAAGTCTAAGAACTCTAGACCCCATAATAATATCGTATTTCTTTTCATTTAAAACTTGTTCAAAGTACGGAAGTTCCGAGAGAGGGGTTGCAAGGTCTGCGTCCCAAAATCCTACTTCTGAAAATGTCCCTAACTTTAAAGAGTGAAGAAACCCTAGCCTTACGGCCTCTGCTTTTCCTCCATTATCTTTAAGGTCTAAGTAGTCAATATTTGAACTATCTCTAGATATCTCTTCTAGAATCTTAAGTGTTCCATCACTACTGCCATCATTAACAAAGAGAAAATGATGGTTTGAGTTATTTTTAGCATGCTCTTTAAATGAATGAATATCTAAGCGAGATTCTTCGTTAAAGCATGGGATGATCAAGCAAATCGACATATTTAGCCTATTATAGTTAAGTACTTTAATTATTCATTTATAACATTTAAAATGGTAATAATTAAAGGCTCAATTTATTAGGAAATATATGAAGATTGTTTTTCAACATAATGGAATCCTTCCAGTTAAGAAATATGGTGGCATAGAGAGAATACTCTTTTGGCATATGAAAGAGCTCGCTAAGCGTGGACATGACGTTGTTCTCATTGGACACAAGGAGTCACAAGTTGAAGATTTGGGGATTACCCTTATTCCAACTCCCACTAATGCTGAAGATATTGCTCCTCTTATTCCAAATGACGCAGATATTATCCATTTAACATATAACTTTATTCCTGACTGTAAGGTCCCTACTCTGGTTAACATGCAGTGTAATGGTCAAATTGGAGAGAGATTTCCAAAGAACACGGTCTTTGTATCAAAAAAGCACGCCGAAAATCATGGATCAGATGTCTTTATTTATAATGCGCTCGATTTTGATGAGTATCCATTTCCTACTAAAGAGAAGACTTCATTTGAGAATTTTCTCTTTCTAGCAAAAGGCTCTTGGAGTGTTAAGAACTTAAAGCACTGTATTAAGGCCTGCAAGAAAGCAAAGAAACACCTCCATATTGCCGGAGGGAGAAGTTATCTTCCTTCAAGATATATCCATTCTCACGGAATGGTGGGCGGCGATGAGAAAATAAGTATCATGAAAAACTGTGACGCCTTTCTCTTTCCTGTGCGCTGGCACGAACCTTTTGGAATCGCCATAATTGAAGCGATGGCCATGGGAATGCCAGTCTTTGGAAGTCCTTATGGTTCTCTTCCAGAGATCATTCAAGAAGGCGCTGGAAAAGTATGTAATAACAGAGACGAGCTCTTCCAAGAAATTAATGCCAAAGAAAATCATTATGATAGAGAGAAGATAAGAAAGTATGTTGAAGATAAGTTCTCAATACAAAGACTTACGGATGAATACATTAAGCTCTATGAAAAGATTATTTCAGGAGAAAATCTAAACGCCAATGAACCAACCTGGAAACTGACTCAAGGACCAGAGGATCTACTACCTTACTGATGAAAGATTTTATAATTAAATATAAGAGTTGGATTACTGTAT
>NZ_JBFGYP010000217.1:0-3178 GCF_041587335.1 Halobacteriovorax sp. | reverse complement strand
GTCGAGACCTTCAGCAGCACATTGTGAGTTACTACAGCTGCTCACTGGATCTGTTGTTGTATTAGCAGGATTTATTCTAAGGTTTGTTGTTGCAAGTCCTGAGAATGCAGATTCAATTCTTGTGCTATCACTAATTGCAAGGGATGAGTATTCGTAGAGACTGATATTACTTGTTGTAAATGAACTTGTACAAGTTGGACAAACTGTTGCTGGTGAAAAAGCAGGGTTAGGTGATCTAGTAGTATCTATCTCTCCATTAACATCTAATACACTTACAGATGCGCCACACTGAACAGAGTTCACTGACTCTTCAATAAAGTCTATTCTAAAAAGTCTTTCTATACTTGCCGTTGAAGTATTTGTAATAACTATTGGAACTGCTCTTACGTTGAGTGTGTTCTTTGGTAGTGAGTTGTCTTGATAACTTCCTACTAAGCAGTATTGTTTTGATGAATTACTATCAGTATTTAGGAAGTCATGTATTGTACTCCCTCTTAAGTAACCGACAGTTTGTATATTTTGATTAATCGTAATTGTACCTTCGACTTTTTCTCCATCAAAGAACCAATATGCTTCTGTCGTTTCCTCACTATTGCTATCATCAACTTCATCAGATGAAGCTTCTTGAGAAGAGGAAGACTTTCTCTTTCCGCCACTACCTGCATCGACACAAGAAACCAGTGTCACTGTAAATAATACGATAAGAATGTTTATATATTTTTTTAAATCCATTTTGTTAGCTCGACTCCTCAGTATCTAATCGGGTATTTAAGAGCTTTATTTAAGAAAAGACGTATTTAAGAAGTACCTAGGTAAAATTGTCTTTTTTATATTTTACGCTAATACTGAATTAGAGTTGAAGATTATCTTGAAATTGTATAAGGGATTGTAGGGGACTGATATTACAGACTTTTATGCTGTAAATGTTTGATGTTGTATTTGTTGACTCAAAGGGCATGAATATAGTTGCCCATTTTAGTTGTCTAGAGATGTCTAGTTAGAGAAGTTGTAATAGCCTGAAGTCGCATACCCATTCAATGAGCTGGAAACACCATAGCCTGTAAACAGTCCTGTTCCCCAGTACTGAGGGTTATTCATGATGTATAAATAGTTTTTCTGATAAAGTGCCATATTCGTTTGGTATGGTAAGTTATTTTTAAATGAACTATTTTGCAAGTAAAGTGGTAGGCCGTTGTTAATTAAAGAAGTTCCAACAGACTTGGCAATCATTGTTCCAATACCTGTTTTCTTTGTACTAACCATCTTTCCAGATGATCTATCATAGTGCGTGTTGAAGTTTCTTCTAAACTCTTTTTGCTTAGCTGAAGGAGTCCTTGTATTTAGGTTATTTAGATCATTTTTTGCAAATGTACATAGGTTCTCTATTGTTGCATCAGATTTAGTTGTAATACCTGTCTTCAGTTGTGAATTGGCGGCAGACTTTTGTCTTGCTTTTGTTACTAGAGGCGTACATTTCTGATTAACATTACTTAAAATTTCTTCAGTCTCTTTTTTTCCTGACATATTCCATTCAATATTATCTAAGTTCGTTAGAAACTTATCATCTCCAAATACCAGTGTTGTAATATTGTTCTCACTACCTACACAGCTTTGTTTATATTCAGAAGGGCTATCATTACAGTATTCTTTGGCCGTTGCAGCAGCATATTTTACAAGATCTCCATATTTTTTCTTAGCAAGATCTCTGTGTGTTGTTAGCTCTTTATTTAGATTTAATAACTTTAAATCAATATCTGATATTTTTTTAGCAATACCGCTATTTGATTTGTTTTCTGAGTTCAATTTATCTACACAGTCCCAAAGGCTTTGAACAAAGCGAGGGCTATCAAAAGGAGCAAGACTTGAGCAAATCTCTTTCATTTGATCGAATTTTTGGTTATTAGAAAGATCGCGGCCAAGTAATCTTAGAGAGTTTAATTCACCTTTTGCAATACCAGAGACAAGTGAGTTCGCATTAAACTTACTTACTTCTTTGTTATTTTCTAAATTCTGTTCTGCGTTGTCTGGGTAATTAACTTTGCTAAAAGATAAATCATTTATTTTGTTAAAGAAGTTAGATATTGACTTGTCTCCAGTGCAGCGAATATCTATTCCAAATGCCTTTTTAGTAAAGCACTCTTTAGCTTCTTCAAAGTCTTTTTCCATTTTCACTATATTATCTAATGAGTAATCTATATTTGATGATGGTGCTCTTGATTTCATTGGGTTTGAAGTAAATGTATCTGTCTGTGGATCAATAGAGTTTACTTTAAAAAAAGTAGACAAGTTTTCTCTATCAAGGAGACCATTAGATTTATTTTTCTCTAACAATGCAGAAATTAATATAGTTCTTTCTTTAGTTAAATTGTCTACATCAACATAGTTAGTAATTTTCTCTTTTTGAATTTTTCTTAAAGCATCATCAATATTTGACTTTTCTGAATTTGCTATATCGTACGCTTCAAAGAAATTATTAGTTACATCCCCAACCATATCTTGATTTGTTTGCATGAAAATAGTCAGTACTGACTTTTCTTCAATATCTGTAAAGTTTGTACATGGATCATTAGGTGTACCTTTTAAGCCTAAAGCTTCACAACGAGACTTTATATACTTATAAGGGTTTCCGTTCGCTAGTATTTTAAATTTTTCGTAACTACTTTTTGAGCTTTTCCACTCAGGACTATTTAATATATCTTTATCATCAGTTTCTAAAAAGTTATCTTTTTCTAGAATTGCAGAAATACTACTTGTTATAGAAGTTAATATATAATTACTAATGATTTGTTTTTGTGTCTCTTGAACTGCTGTTTTAGCATTCATTGATTTTGAATAAAATGAGTTGGGATTTGTAGGGTTGAGTCTTTTTAGAAACTCTTCTCTTTGAGAGTGAATATTTTTAAATGTATCAGCAATAGACTTTTGAGCCTCTAGTTTTAACTTTTCGGCCTCTAGGTCTCTTAACGCTTTATCAGATCCAGCTACATTCTTTTCATCAAAAACTCTAGTCTCAAGTTCTCTTAGAGCATGCTTTGACTCTACACACCTTGTGCTCTCCTCTTTAGAGATTACTGTCGGTCCACTTACTACAGAGGTTAACAGTACTAGTGAATAGATTTTATTCTTAAAGCTCATTAGTTTCCTTAAATAATCTTCTAATCTATTATCTCTCATCGGT
>NZ_JBFGYP010000216.1:0-3204 GCF_041587335.1 Halobacteriovorax sp. | reverse complement strand
TACGATATAAGTGTCAGATTTTATAGACTTTTTGTAGCTCAAAACTTGCTTACTAAATGAAAAGTACTCGTTTCTAAAGCATGTCCCAAGATTGCATGCCCATGTTTGCTCACTCTTATATCCAATTTGAGCGTCACTTGTGATGTGTAGATCTGAGAAGTAAGAGATCTGCTCCCATTGCATTTGGGAGTTTAAACCTTGAAAAAGAAAGTAGGCTCCCTCATCAGAAAGAGCTAACTTTGAGTACTCTAAGGAATTAGTTCTATTGCATAAAATAAGAAAGTCTTGAGCATTAATAGGAGAGAAGAGATTTAAAAGTATTAAGCAAAGTACAGTAAGTCTCATTACTTTTTAACTTTTTTATACTTCTTTAATTTTTCGACTAGAGAGGCAAAGCATTTTTCTGAATAGACAATAATATCATTGGCCCCTAATTCAAATGCATTTAAGACCTCTTCTTGATCAGAACCTGTAGAGATAAAAATAATTGGTAATTCAGCTTTAGGTTTAGAGATCCTCACTAAGCTTAAGACTTCTAGCCCAGGCATATCTTGTAAGTTTCCAATAATGATTAGGGCTGAGTACTTATATTTTTCAATAAGGTGAATCGTTTGAAAGCCCTCAAGCGAAAGAACAATATTAAAACCTTGAACTCTAAGGCGAGAAGCAAAGTTATTTCTTCTATCTGAATCAGCATCTAATAGTAAAATTTCAATATCTTTCATAGGCTTTAAATATAACGTTATATTAATTATTAAGGCAAGGTAAGCAGTACATTCCTATTGGATTTTTTTCATTGTATAAAAGTAAATTAAACAGGTATTAAAATAGACTTATTCTTTATACATAGATTGAAAATACTTTGATCTCTCAGGAAATTTAGCAGCGGCCTTGTCTATTAAGTGAATAATAGAGTTTGTTTTTCTTTGAGCTTGAATTGAACTCAAGATGACGACTTCGTAAACTTCTATATTTGCAGCACCTGATTCAGCTAATGGAATACCTTTCTTTAAAACACTTTTGATATCTTTATTGCAGTAGTCTATTTGTATCTCTAGGTTTCTATATGAAGGGTTTTCACCATGTAATGGCTCAAATTGATTGAGGATATCGTAGGCGAGTTTTACTTCTTTATATTCAATAAAGATTGATATGATTTTCTCTAAAATAGAAAACTTTCCAGAAGAATGCTTTACGGCCTCTAAAAGTGTTTTAACACCTTTGTCTCTTTCTTTATTTTTCATAAAATAGTTACTACAGATAACTAAACTTGCAGCAATATTTGTTTTCAAGCATGGAGACTGTACTTCTAACCCACTAAAGAACTCAGCATACTTTATTAAATCTTCATATTGCTGGTTTGCAATTGATAGTCTAATAAGCTCAGGAAGATTCTCTGGATTAATAGGGTAGTTGTTCAATAACTTTATTGTATGAGTATAGGCATTCTTCCACATTTTTAAGTTGGAGTACTCTTCAACTAAAGATTTTAGAGATAAGTAATGTGAGTCATTTACTTCAAGGGCCATTTCAAATAGCTTTAAAGCTTCTTCAGTATTTCCCTCTTCTTGGAAAACTCTTGCCTCTAGGTAGTAGATCTCATCTAGATGGTTCTGACCTAGCTTTAAAGGTTCTATAATCTTTCTAGCCGTATCAAGCTCATTTAAAAATATGAGCTCTTTAGTCTTGTGATAGGCATTTAAGAAAGGAGAAGAGGTAATCTTTCTTTCAACAATTTTTAAAAAACTATCAGCAATAGACTTTGTCGTAAAAGGCTCTGCAATATAGTCATCTGCCTCTGTGTCTAGTATTAAACACGATGAGGCAATACTATTAGGTCCTGAAATAAGTGAAAAGATAGCTCTTTGCCTATTAGGAAAAACATTCATATGAGTGTTTAAAAGATCGATACCTTTTTCACTCCCTACATTATAGCCAGCGAATACGATATCAATTTTTAAGTCATTTATGATTTCGCTTGCATCAGAATTATTATCTGCAATGAAGATATGTTGAACCTTTACACCAAATTCTGTAAGTATTTTTTTTAGTGTCGTTCTTGTTGTCTTCTTGTCATCAGCGATTAAAGCTTTTTTGTCTCCTAAGAATTTTTTTATTGCTTGAACTTTCTTAGGGTTCATATCTTCAAAAATCATTTCTTCACCTCTTCAATAAGAGAAGATATATTATTTTGCTGACCAGTATATGACTCTACAACTTTTAGCCATTCATTTGGTTTAAATTGAGTGAATTTTATTTCAACGAGAACTCTGTCGTCTCCATTGGGATATAGTTCTATAACTTTACCAATTATAGTTATAGATCCCTTTGTATCTGGGGGAGGGAATTTAGTTATTTTTTTTACTGGTCTTGTATCATATATAACAAGACTTAAGTTATGTCCCTTCTGACAAACATTCTTTGGAAGGGAGATACAAATAGAGTCATCTCTTAGTTCATTTATTTTGATAAATTTATACTCAAAATAAGAGACACCGGACGTATCATTCCTGAGAACAATATCGTGGTTTAATTCTTTGTATTGATTCTCTTCAAGAGCATCTGAAAGTACTGCTTTTAATTTTGTTTCTTTAGTCATTTTTATATTCTAAATGGAAATTAAATTAGATACAAACATCCTGCTTATAAGGAATTTTCTTTCCTTCCTTATTCAGGAAGTGACCACTGAAGTTGTGTGTTTCAGGATTAAAGGCTGAAATCTTACCTTCTCCTTGAGGTACGTCGATAATATAAGTTGGTATTGCCCACCCCGAAAGCTCATTTCTTAAGGTTGAGTATAGACGGCGACCCTCTTCAATACTGAGCATAAAGTGCATTCCCCCTCGAACTTTGTCTGGGTGATGAAGATAGTAAGGACGAACCCTTAGTGAGGTAAATTCATTTATAAGATCGATTAAATCTTTTGTTGTATTGTTAATACCCTTTAGGAGAACACTCTGAGAGAGGAGATTTATCCTGTGTTTATCGAGGAGCTGAAGAGCTTTCCTATTTTCTTTTGTAAATTCTAGAGAATGGTTAGCATGTATAACTATATTTATTTGTTTAAATTTATCTTGAAAATTATTTAGCATTTTACAAAAGTTTTCAGTTACTCTACTTGGTAAAATTATTGGTGTTCGAGTATGAAAACGAATATATTTTATATGAGAAATATTACTGAACTCGTGAAGATACTTAGATATT
>NZ_JBFGYP010000215.1:0-3209 GCF_041587335.1 Halobacteriovorax sp. | reverse complement strand
AGAGTTCAACTATATTGGAAAACAAACAAATAAGAATACAAGATACTACCCTTCAGCTGGTGAGCCTTACACTGGTCATATGATTGAGTTAATTGGTACTGGTGAAGTAGTATTTCCAAATTGTCTAAATGTAACTTATCATGCGCCAGCTGCTTACTATGGCTATTGCCACATTCCAGCACAACCGCTTGAGAGCAGTATTGAGGTAAAAATAAACGGAACTACAATTGATAGTTCAAAATGGACACTTTTAAAGTCTGGGAGTACTCCTCAGTACTTTGCAAATAAGAATATTCGTATTAAGTCATCAACTGACTTCTCAGCTGAAACTCCGGCAGTATCAAAATCTGGTTACTTTATACAATTGGATCCGAGTGCTGTTTATACAAATAGTCAAACATGTGATGTGACTTATCACTCTACTGGACAGGTAAACTAACTAGAAGGAACTCCTTCTAGTTATTTCCAGACTTCTCATCGTTAACTTTTTTAACGGCATTCATCATACGAATAGACGGATAGAGTTTTTTCAATTTTGAATAGTGAACAACAGAAGTTAATTGATTTCCATCACCTACTAAAATATCTTCACATAACTTACAAGTAACAGCATCTCTAATATCTTCATCAGAAATGACAACTTTTTGATCTTTAAACTCTGCAAGGACAGCATTGATATTTGCTTGACCTTTTTCTTTATCCAGTCCGGCCTTAGCAAATTGTCGTAAGATAGCACCAAGCATAAGCTCACAGCGTTTAGAAATTTTTATCTTCTTAGCATCATCTGTAATTCTTTGAGTATTAAAGAACACTAGCATTTGTCTAAACTGATCAACGTTTCCAGTTCTCACTAACTTTGGAAGTCCATCAGGATCATTGGCAATTTCAATAGAATTTAAGTCAGTGCAAATTCTCATGAACTCCTCATACTTAACTTCCGAAAAACTATAGATATCAAACATATAAAACTTTAACTTGTTCATATGAATTTCCATCTTATTATTCTTTAGCTCACCATGAGATTTAAAAGCTAGATATAATGTCGACAGAAATCTAATGATATCAGTTGAGTGAAAAAAGACATAAGAACCTACGCCACTTTCACTACTTCTCCCCACGGAGTTACTCTCAAGCTCTTTTACTTTAGTATTTGTTTTTCTGAGTCTGTCTGCAAGAGTGTTAATAATAGTCTTAAACCAAGGATTAAGACCGGCCATGGTTTTACCAAAAGCATTGTAAGAAATCTCAATAACTTCAGTAGTAACTAGAGCAGAAGCTGAACAGCTTCTTCTATTGGCCTTTTCATCAAAGTAACCCATTTCACCAATTACTTCACCAGACCTTAAAATTGCTAAGTCGACAAAACCTCTTCCCTTTGGAATGTAGAGTCTTATCTGACCTGTTTGAATAATATAGAGAGAGTCAGCAGGATCATTTTGATTAAAAATAATCTCTCCCGCCTTGAATGTTCTCAATCCTGATTTCTTAGCGACTGGCTTCCTTGCTGTCGTACTCATTTAGACTCTCTCTTTATATTTTTAAATTTTTTCAATAATTAAACTAAGAGCTTCACCACCACCAATACATATTGCGGCCATTCCATACTTAGAGTTTTTCTTTTCCATTGCATTCATTAGCGTTACAACAATTCTTGTTCCTGAACACCCAATAGGATGACCTAAACTTACTCCACCACCAAATACATTAACCTTATCTCTACTGATCTTAAACTCTTCCATTGCTGCCATTGTTACTACAGCAAATGCTTCGTTAATTTCAAATAAATCAATATCTTCAATTTTAAGTCCAGCTTTATCTAAAGACTTCTTCATTGCTTCAACAGGAGCAGTTGTAAACCAAGTAGGGTTTTGAGCATGAGATGCCCAAGAAAGAATTTTAAAGTTTGCTTGATCTTTATACTCTTCTCCACCAAGAACTACTGCAGCTGCACCGTCATTAATTGTAGAAGCATTAGCAGCAGTAATTGTACCACTCTTATCAAATGCAGGACGAAGAGCTGGGATCTTTTCAAAGTTTGCTTTAAAAGGACCTTCATCTTCAGAAACAACTGTATCACCTTTACGACCCTTGATTGTTACAGGAACAATCTCATCATTAAAGATTCCCTCTTTCGCTGCGGCCTGAGCTCTTTTAAAAGACTCAATTGAAAACTCATCTTGTTGCTCACGTGTAAAATCATATTTTGAAACACATTCTTCAGCGCAATTTCCCATTGGTCTGTCTGAATACACATCCCATAGTCCATCCCACTGCATAGAATCTTTCATCTGTGCTCCACCAAATTTTGCAACTCCAGTTCTAGAGTTCATAATTAAGTGAGGAGCAAGAGACATATTTTCCATTCCACCTGCAACTACAACAGAGTTATCTTCACACTTAATTGACTGTGCACCCATAATTATTGTTTTAAGTCCTGAACCACAAACCTTATTAACAGTTGTACATGGTACAGATTCTGGAAGCTCAGCAAATAGTGCTGCTTGCCTTGCAGGTGCTTGACCTACTCCAGAAGTAATTACGTTACCCATAAACACTTCATCAACTTTTGAACCATCAATCTTAGCTTTAGAGATTGCTCCCTGAATTGCAGTAGCACCTAATTTTGGCGCCTCAACACTTGATAGTGATCCTAAAAAACTTCCACTAGGAGTTCTCGCTCCTGATAGTATGTATACTGACATATTGTCTCCTTTTGCATTGTTAATTCGATGTATTAAACCATATCTTACTTAAACTTGTAAGGCCTAAGGTCTATTCAGCAACATCTTGCAATGCGAAAGCTCTGATCAAAATCATTCTGCTCTTTCTCATTAAATGAGAAAGAAACGCGTCTAATCATATTTTGATCTGTATATTCAAATATTGGTTTTAAATCATTGATTTTATACTTCTTCCACTGCCCCGCGATCTTAAAATAAATATCAACGAAGTCTATCTTCTCAACTTGAGATATAGGAATAGCCCTAGAAAAAGAGAGTTCAGAGCGGTCAATTTCAGAAAACTCCAAACATGCTTCATCCCAAGAATCAGAGACTGACAACCTTTGGTGAACCATAACTTTTATTCGTTTATTTTTTGAAATTAGACTTCGCATAAATCGCCTTGCTCCTTCACTCTATATAGTGTAAATCTCCAATAGAAAAGCTTCAAAGAGGTAATAAATGCTATCGAGAAAAGAACAAAACAGT
>NZ_JBFGYP010000214.1:0-3281 GCF_041587335.1 Halobacteriovorax sp. | reverse complement strand
CCCTGCTGGTATGGAGGAGCTTCACGCAAGGGTAGTGGAATATGGACTATCTTCGAATCTGGTGCAAAATATTTTCAAAAGAGGAAAAAGTCACCATGGACAGATAACTTTCCATTCTTTATTAGAATAAGAAAAAGTGATTTATAAACTGGTATTTGATTTCAAACATACTCTAAATATCTAAGAGATATATCAAAGGGCCTTAAATAGGCCCTTTCTTTTTGAATATTAATTAACCACTAAATCTGTGGAGAGCTATAAGAAAAAATGTTAATACACATCACAAACATTATTTTTTGCGCGATTTACAGATTCGTCAATAACAGCAACAGCGTCGAGAGATAGATGACCTTGTCCATCCTCAATACTTTTTGAGAATTTTGAAAATTGTGAAAAGTACTTATTAGAAAACTTATAATTAGTTGAACTCTTCATGAAGTAATTCATATAATTGTGGATACGATGATACGAATTAAAAATATTCTCTTGATTAAAATTACAAATAAAACTCAATGGATCTATCACCTTCTCAACGACAAGAGATTTCTTAACAATTGAAAGAAAAGAAACTGCAGATAAAAAAGACATGTAGCTAGATGATTTCTTATAGAGATGATCTTTCTTAGATCTAATATCATTTAATATTGATAAAGCTTCATCTAGGTTATTAAAAGAATCATCTTCTACAACTGGCAGTGATGTCATAAGTGGTAGGCCTACATATATCCCCCAAATAACTTTCATAGCATTTTGCTTAATCACATCAAGACTAATATTGACTTGAGTTGATTCCTCATCGTTAATTACAGAAGTACCTTCCAGGGACTCTTCAGAACTATCTCTTAGAGCAGTATTAATTGCGTGACTAGACTGATATGCCTTTCCCTGTAAGTAAATCATTTCATCTAATAAACTATCTATAGAACTCTCATCTAAAGTACTAGCGACTTCGTCCTTAACAGTCTGTTCAACTCCTACAGTATTATTACTCTCGCCCTCATCAGATTGAGTAGTATCAACAATTGTAGAGGATTTATTATCGTAATAATCTTCATTAAATGAAATATTGCTTAAATCATTCCCCTGCATAAGCATTGAGTTAAATTCATCACTAATTTTTCTTCTATACTCCTCTTCATAGTCCTTAAACTCTTCTTTAGCTAAGGCCAATTTTGCCATAAGACGCTTTTCAAGCTGAGCATAGAGCTCTCTATATTTATCAAAATTTTCAATATACTGTAGAATCAATTTCTTAGTAGCAGGATCTATAGTGAATTTGTTATCAAGAATACGACTATTAAGAACTTCAAAAAGAAGAAAGTAATTCTCTACATTCTCGTAATCAAAACTTTGAAAGTCTTCTTTGAACTCTACTATAGATTCATTAATCTTCTTCTTTAGCTTTTCATTGATATCAACCTGAATATTTACTTCCCCTATATTAAAGAATTTCTTATAGGGATTTTCATACTTCTTTAAGTCACTCCAATTGAAGACAGACTCATGGAAGAACTTAATTTGAAGGACTGGGTAAAGTGCGAGCAAATCAATTCCAGAGTCCATAGCAAGTGCAGAAGCTTTATAAAATAACAGATCGGAGTCTTCAGGATTCTCTACAAGTGCCTCATCAATGACCGCAAGAGCTGACTGAGCGTCCTTGCTATTTAATAGCTGAATTATATCATTTTGTGTCTCTAAGGACGCACTTGCATTAACTTCCTTTTTCTCACAGCCAATCGAACAAGTCAGAATTAACGAGAAGAGTAAGAGTTTTGCATTACGTACAACCATAAACAACTGTATAGTTTTTAGACACTTCATGAAAAAATTCCCTTAGTAGAATAAAGTAAAAAGCTAATATACTGCTAGATAAAGCAAGATATATGCCATTTATTAGAACTGAAAAGAGGCCTGTAAACCAATGATTTTTGAAGAAGGGATAACAACCGGAGTGATTGAGTAGTAGTGCTCTTCATAAATACTACGGCTGAAATAGGAGTACGCCGCAGCAACTGTATTTACACCAGCAAGAAAGTAGTAAATATTATTGAGTTGATCATTTTCATCACCACGTAGCTTATCTCCAATAATGTTAATAAGGTACTGACTGGCAAGTAATGAAGAAGTGTATAGAACAGAGAGCCTCTTGGCCTTATCTTCAAGAGCAATATTTTTTATAATTCCATGAGAGAAGTATTCGACGGTATTTGCTTTAGATGAGCTCTTATAGCTTCTTAATAACTTATATTGTTCAGCATATATCTGAGGTCGATAATAGTCATACACACCTTTACCAATATTTAAAAAACCAATTGTTTGGACCAAACTGTAAGTAAGCTTCATAGACTTACTATCGGTAGTAAAATAGCCTACATTCCCAATCAGAAGTGCTGAGGCACCACTGATAATACCTTCGTATTGATTGTACTTGTACTTAGGTTTCTCAGAGAGTGCATGCTTCTTGAAAAACTTATAAGACCTTAGCCTCTCCTTCCCTAGAGAAGATTGTACAGAAAAGAGAATAGAGAGAGTAAGAATAATTATTTTCATAGCTTTAGATCAAGTTGTATATAAATTGAGTTTTGAGTTTCTAAGTGATCAATATTTTTTCCGGCCAACTCATTTTCATTAGCGTAGACAATACCTACACTTCCAAGATCTGAAGTAAAATATAGCCCCAAAGTTTTGAAGTATTTAGAAATTGCAATTGTTCCCATAAAGGAGTTCAGACTATAGTTAATACTTCCACTGATATAGTCAGTGTAGATAGATTCAAAAATTCCATCAAATGGGAACTCAACACCTAAATAAATCTCTCCAAAGCTCGAATGGTATGAGCTCCCTAGTCCAAGTTGAGAGTATGGCTCAAAGATTAAAAAAGTTTCGAGGTCAGAACTTGAATCAAGCCTCGATTGATTTATCTTACTTAAGGTGAATAAATTCTTAGTCTGAAGGGAAATCTTAGGAGATAGAAAACTAGAAGAGCTTTCGTAAAAGAAGCCGATATCAGTTCCTAGCTCACTTTTATCTTCAAACTCAACAATACCATCATCGTCTTGCGCAAAATCAGTAAGTAGTATACTGCCGGCAAACACCTCTCTACTGCGACGAAATAAACTCATCCCAACCGAAAAGACATCACCTTCAAAAGGAGCGTAAGCAGAAAGGTCATAACCTGAAGTCATTTTAAGAGAAGATTGTTTATTTAAAAACATAGATATCTCTGGAAAAGCAGGATTTAGGATATAGACATCACCAATTAAGTAGTAAGGCGAATATGT
>NZ_JBFGYP010000213.1:0-3342 GCF_041587335.1 Halobacteriovorax sp. | reverse complement strand
TAAGTATTATTTAAATAAGAAAGCATCTCTCTCTTAAAAGAGATGCTCTAATTGATCTACGTAACGAGTATCTTTCATTCCAACTAGAACGTAGTCTATTTGATAACTAAGATACTTCTCAATAAGCCTTACCTGAAGTGGTTCATCACCTGCTTCAATAAGGCCTGCTTTAATCGCTTGCTCTTCAAAGTCTTTCCCCATCTTACTCATATTATGACGAGCATAATTTAAAGATACATCATATAGGTCGTAGAAAGGAGTACTCTCTTTAGCCGAAAGATCCCCTCCCCAAACTCTTGCTACAAAAGGAAAGAAGTGTGAGAAGTAAATCTGATCAACACCATCTGGCGTACTTGTATTATTCCACAGGTCATTAAATTGCTTTATTAGTGGAAGGTTATAAATCGATTCTTCAGGCTCTTCTTCTTTGAATTTCTTCTCGAGTAACATCATTGCAGTTACGAAAACTTTTTGAGCTTGTGATTCATCGATTAATGGATGAGTTGTTTCGTAGTTAGCTAGGCGAACTAGCCCCTCACCTTTAAATGCATTTAAAGGACGATTAACCATAACTTGAAGATCATGTCCCTTTGCTTTATTGAGTAAACTCAAACCATCATACCAAGACTCAAGGGCATCAATTTCAATCATATTGAATGGAAACTGGATATGAGTAAGGTGATGATTACTACTTACATTTTGCGCGCACTCCATAACTCTATCGATATGAGTAACTTTCTTATCATCAGGAGACAGAATAAAGTTGTTAGAACTAATTCCATAAGAGCCTATTAATCCTTCAGAAACTAGTGCCTCCAACTCAAATAAGGCCTTCTCAATTCTCTTGTAGTATTCGTCTTGAGTCGCGTTCTCTTCATAAAAGTAATATTCTGGATTATGTAATAAATATACATCAATTTTTTCAACTTCTAATCGAGAGAGAGAGCGTTGGACTTGGTTTCTAATATAGTCTGGGTGAATTGAGTGCCAAAGGCCGTCGTTAACTTTAACTAGCTCTTCTTTGGCCTGACCAATACTATTTAATTCTTGCATTACATCTATATTATCGCCTTGAACATAGCCTACTTTAGAGACAATAATAGGAGTTCTTTCGGCATTCTTAAGTACTTGAGCAACTAACTTCTCACTTTCTCCACTCGTATAGTTAGAGGATGTATCTATCAGTCTGCATCCTTTATTTACCGCAGAAAGCATTGCGTCATAATGATCGGTTGAATGATTACTTACTCTATAGGCCCCAAAAGCTACTGCCATATAATTTCTCCAATTTACTAATTAAATAAAAAAATCTTAAGAAATTCCGATATACTACTACGAGGAGAATTTATGAAGATTTCTGTTTTATTGATATTAGCATCAATTAGCACAACATTAAATGCTAAACCTTTTTGCATCTCGCATAGAGGGGTTGCTACTGAGTCAGTTGAAAATTCGTTAAATTCTATTCAAAAGGCCATAGACGTTGGAAGTGATGGAGTTGAATTTGATATCCACCATACTCGTGATGGGCAGGCCATTTTAATGCATGATGAAAGCTTAGAAAAAGTAGCAAAGTCTATTGAGGGTAAGAATTGTCCTCTGACTAAAGAGGTTAAGAGTTTATCTCTAGAGGAAATTCACTCAAACTGCATACTTAAGGACGGACAAAAGATACCTCTGCTAGAAGAAGTGTTAAGCATACTAGAGACGGAAGATATATTTACATTTCTAGAGCTTAAAGACTCTCCTACTCAAAAGACAATCGAGCTAATTGAACAATACAACACACAGAAGCCAGAGTTACTTAGAATCATTTCATTTAAATCAAAAGCATTAAGAAAACTTAAAAAGAAAAGAAAAAGCTCTTCTTTTTGGAAAGATGTAGAGCTGATGAAAGTTTATAAGTTCTTTCCACTTTCATTCGCTGATTATGGGGTAAATATTTTCTTCAAAACAAGGTTTATGGCCTGGTTACCAAATTTATTTGGAAAAGAAGTTGGAGTTTGGACAGTTAACTCGGATAAAGATTTAAAGAAAGTTTTAAAAAGAAGAATACACTTTGTTACGACTGATAATGTAGAGAGATGTATGGAGTTAAAATAAGCTAGATACTTTCATATCTAGCTTACCTTATTATATTTTTAATCTAAAAGTAATGTATTATCAAAAGGATTTAAGTACTGCTTCTTAAGTTCTATTTGCATTTCTCTATCTGCCTCTACTTCAAAGTGAGCAAATAGTGCACCCTCTGTGATCTTCTGATCTTCATAGAAAGACTTCATATAACTTGCAGCAATATTCTTAATAAAGTCAGGTAGTGGTAGGAAGCTTACTCCAAGTCCTGCTAACTGAAGAACCATTCTCTTTCTTCTTACTTTCGCTGGGCTTGATTTAATAAATGCAACACCTGGCTTAGAGTTAAACATTGACTCTTTATTTACTAGGTTAACAATTTGCTCTTCACCGTCAGCAACAACTTCTTGAAATGCAAAGTTTAGACGAGTATCAATTGAAGAGTATCTTCTACTATTTGCTCTAAGCTTAGACGTTCCTGCTCTAAAGTTAGTATAGAACTTATTCGCTCCATAACTTTCCCAGTTATTAGCAGCGCTATCTGACTCCCACTTTGCATACCATGGAATTTGAGACTCATAGATTGATGAGAAAATTTCGTCAGCTTCTACCTTAGTAAACCCAAGGTCAGTCTCACTAAATAGTTCTAAATAATGTAGTAACATATTTTGGTGATACAGACGTCTTTCTCTAATCATTCTTTCTACTTCTACTAGAACATAGCTAGCTGTATTTAGAATTGGAATAGAGCTTAGTCTCTTCTTTGCAAAGTTTAATCCCCAAGTCACTACTTGGTAAGTTACATGTCTCTTATAAAAGAATCTGCTATTATCAGGCTTCGCAATAATAGTTGGGTCTAGGTAAGAGATAGCATCTGACATTTTCTTTTCATATGCACTGATTACATTTTTGAACTCTGGAGCATTAAATACACCCTCTACATCAATATTTTCAAGAGCACGTAAAGATCTAACAACATAAGCGATATTTTCAGATGATTTGTCACCTTTATCTTCTATATCAGAGATAAGTAACTCTTCAATTTCAGCATCATAATCACCTTTTTGTTTCATCAGTAATTGTTCTTGCTTTAAATTTTCTTTAATTTGTTGAAGGTATGGAGCAATTGAAAAAGAAACCTTTAGTCCTGGCTCTTTAACTGAAACAACTCTTCCTTGATCATCTCTAACAATTTTAAATCTTTTCTCAAATGTAGCAGATCCTAAAACCTGAGATGAAAATAGCACTACTGCTAAAAGACATGAAATC
>NZ_JBFGYP010000212.1:0-3356 GCF_041587335.1 Halobacteriovorax sp. | reverse complement strand
TCTATCAGGCTCTTAGCCTCATTCATTTCATTATTAAAAAATGTATCTATTTTGAATCGCATATCAAATACCTTATTTTTTAATATTACTGTAAAAGATTGTTTTGAGCTTGGTAAAGTAGAAATAAAAAAAGCCAGATATAAATTAAATATCTGGCTTTTTAAATGGTGCCCCGACGTAGTCGATTATCGAACTGCAATCCTTAAAATGGCATTTTAACTAGGAAGCCCTTTAAATGATTGTAATGATTCTAAGTTTTCATCCCAGCTTGCCCTGCTCGCAGTAAATAAATGAGCATTTGGTCTTATTTCTACTGGAACATCTAAGCTGCCCGCAGGTACAACAATCAATCTTCCCTCATTTTGAATGCTAGGAGCCGCCGAGCCGCAATAAGAACAAAAACTTTTAACATGCCTCGTATTAGGCAAAGTAAAAGTTTTAACAGAATCTTCTCCTGACAACCAATTTAGCTTTGAAGTTGAAGAAAAGAGATTTGCTGCATGAGCAGAGCCAGTACCCTTTTGACAGAATTTACAATGACAAAGAAAAAAGCTTTCAAAGCCTCCCACGACTTCGTATTTAACTTTTCCGCATAAGCAAGAGCCTATAATTATATCGCCCATTTTTAACTCCCATACCTTGGTTCGAGAGTTCATTTTAGGGCATAAAAAAAAACTTGTAAAAACAAGGTTTTTTAAGTGGTGCCTCGACGTGATCGAATATCAAACCGCTATTTTAAAATACGACTTACATTAAAAGTAATAAATTCAATAACTTGCTTTGTATTCCTTAGGGGCTCACTAGTCCCCCTTAAAACCCCAGAAAACGATAAAGAAAAAAAGAATTGTCTTTATCGTATATCCTTCAAGATAAAGAACTCTCATATCAATACTTACCTAAGAGCCCTCAACAAACTTTGATTAAAGCTTAGTATTCTATTTCCGACAAGAGAAGAAAGGAGCAAATGTCAGAACGCCTACACCTTCCCTCCAAGGCCATAGACCCTTACAGGGGCTAGGTATTAACTCTTAATTAGCACAAACTTTAAAGGAAAATATGAAATGAAACCATTTATAAAGACCATGATCATTTGCTTACTTATACAAGAACCTATCTTTGCAAAAGATGATACATATGAGTTAGTTCAAAACTTTAAAAAAGATAACAATCTTTTAGGGAGTTCTCTTCTTGTCGGTGGACTCTTTCTTAATAGAGAATTCGACTTTGGTGAAAAAATGACAAAAGAAAAAAATTTAAATAAGTCTAAGATATCATGCTTCAACAGAAAGTTTGAACATGTTGTGACGAGTATAGCGAAGAAATTTATATACTCATATGATAAATATGCATGGATAAATAATCAGTCAATAGAGTTAACCGAAGATAAAAAAAAATATCATTGTCAATACGTATTAATTCATAAGCTACACACTTCTAACGACCTTATACAAATACCACTTACAAACAAAAAAAATATTTCGTTTGACGATAACAGAATTGATATAAATAAAAGCTACTCTTTTCTTGATCTCTACAATAGTAGCACTGAAATTTTAAACAGAACAATTAAAGCCAACGATGACACAATTGATATTTTTTTTAAATTTAGTAAGAACAAGAAATATTTTAGCTATATTGTGAGACTCAATGGAAAGAGAATAGCTCAGATAGACGATGATCATGCAGTAATTCCTTCAAAGTCTCCAGGAGGCGAAGAGTTATTTTACACAAGCCCGGTAAAGCTACTCAATATTTTAGACTTAAATAATGACGGAAGAAAAGATCTTCTCCTGGAATCGGACGATGGAGATTCAGAAAAAGACACCTTCTTCATCATCTCTAAACCGGATGGTGAATACAGTAAATACAAGTTCACCTCTCCTGGATGCTAGTGGTGCCTGTGCTCACTTAATGATGCCCCTAAACTTTAGACAACAATAGCCAGATATTTAACGCATATCTGGCTTTTTAAATGGTGCTCCAAAGTGGGCGATTATCGAACTTCTATATTGAAGTTCAATGAAGCCTAGCTCCATTCGGTACTGCTTTGTCTAAATCAAAAAGAACAATTTCATTATCAACATCAGAAAATCCCATAACTAGAACTTCGGACATAAACTTACCTATCTGCCTGGAAGGAAAATTAACAACGGCCAAAACCTTTTTTCCCATCAAATCCTCTTTCGAATAGTGAACAGTTATTTGAGCACTTGATTTTTTAATTCCGACACCTATTCCAAAATCGATTAATAATTTGTAACTAGGCTTACGTGCTTCTGGAAAATCTTGAATTTCAATTACCTCACCTATCCTCATATCAACGTTTAAAAAGTCTTTGAATTCAATATTATTTTCTGGTGGTGAATTTGGATTAAAGTCTAAATGCATCTTTGCCTCTCACTTTCAAACTAATTATTTTGAGAATTGAAAAAATATTATAAAATAAATCTTCTTAAAACAAGGCTTAAAAAATGGTAGCACGGCGTGGCTACTATCAAACTAAACCCTAAAAATAATTTCTAATAATACAAAACTACATTGATTTGCTTATATAGATTATTCTTTATTCTTAAGACCAATTTTTCTTCTGCCTTCATCGAGTGAGGGCAATTTGCCTTCTAAGTTATCTAATCGCTGAAATACAACTTTAAATACTCGAGTTACGTCTTCTTCTAGCTTGTTTATTTTGTGATTAGTTTTCTCATCCAGAGCATAAAAGCTACGAAGTTTTGTGAAGACTCGCATGATTGCAATATTGATATCAATTGCAGTGTCTGACTTAAGAACACTAGATAGCATTGCGACTCCATTTTCTGTAAAAACATAGGGTTGGTATCTTCGACCACCTCTTCCCTCTTTTGAGGTCACAAATTGTGACCTCAAAGATTCATGCTCTTCAACAGATATTTGGAACATAAAATCTTCAGGAAACCTTCCCAAGTTCCTCTTTATCGCCTGATTTAAAACCTTTGTTTCAACACCATAAAGCTTTGCCAAGTCACTATCAAGCATAACCCTTTGGTCACGAATTATGTAAATCATGTCTTGAATTTGATCTAATTGAATTTTCATATTTGCTCCATATTAACGATAGGAGCTTGGTATAAAATAATTAAAAATATTTGAATTTAAGATAGTGATTATTAGAGAGATATTTCGTTTCTGAATAGTAGAAATAAAAAAAGCCAGATATGGGTTAAATATCTGGCTTTTTAAATGGTGCCCCGACGCGGATTCGAACCACGGACACAAGGATTTTCAGTCCTTTGCTCTACCGACTGAGCTATCGGGGCGTAAATTGTCTTGAAGTGAGATTAAAAATAAAGGAATCTAACTCTTTCGTCAAATTAAATCTT
>NZ_JBFGYP010000211.1:0-3367 GCF_041587335.1 Halobacteriovorax sp. | reverse complement strand
TTCTAATACCTTTTAATAATAAATATTCAATTTGTCTTTCATCTCAAGTCGGGTGTGCAATGAAATGCTCATTTTGTTTTACAGGAACACAAGGACTAAAGAGAAATCTCTCTACCAGTGAGATCGTAGGTCAATTTCTTCAGTCATGGAAATGGTTGGCAGATAATAGAGGTGAGGATAAGAGAATTTTAAATATCGTTTTTATGGGACAAGGTGAACCACTTCATAACTTTGATGCTGTTAAGTCTGCTTGTAATATCTTTCTTTCAAAGAATGGGACATCCGTTGGTAATCAAAAAATCACAATATCTACTTCTGGATATCTACCTGGTTTGAAAAGATGGAAAGATGAAATTCCTGGTGTGAATCTAGCACTCTCTCTACATTCTCCATTTGCTGAGAAGAGAAATGAACTAATACCAATTAATAAGAAATTCAAGTTAGAAGAAGTTCTCTCATATATTGATGATATTCCTCTCAGTAAAAAGCAATTTATCACTTATGAATACTTATTGATTAAAGACTTTAATGACTCTGAAGTCGATGCAAGAAAGACTGGAGAACTACTTAAAGGTAAAGAGGCCTATATAAACCTCATACCCTTTAATCCATTCCCTGGAACTGAATACCAAAGGCCAACAGACTCTGTGGTGAATAACTTTAAAGATATTTTAAGTGAATATAAAATTCCTACTTTAATCAGAATGACAAAAGGTGATGATGTTCTAGCTGCCTGTGGTCAATTAAACTCTAAAGATTAGAAAAATAGCTTCGTTCCAATTATCGTTCCTTCATCTGTTCTTGGACTAAGTCCAGCTCCAGTGAAAGAGTTTTTCTCTTTAAAATTATTTAAATAGATCCTAAGAAACGAAAGCTCTAAAAATACACCGTACTCAACTCGTTCTCCTTCAACACTTGTAAGCCCATTTGATGAGCTCGCTTTCTTTAGCTTGGTATAGTTTAATTCTGTACCAAGAAAGCTTGCTATATATAATGTAAGAGAACCTCCGTAGAGTTCTTGAGAGTAGGTTGAGTCTTCTCGTTTTCCATAGAAACCTCTGATATGGGTAGATTGAACAGAAGAGCCTAGAAGGATTAAATTGAGCTTATATTCACTCTTATTATCTAGCGTTGTGAAGTTATTTTTTGAATACTCTAGGCCTAGGAATTTAATGTAGAGTGAGGCTCCAAACCTTTCAAAACTATTTTCTTGATAGTCATCTATATCTCCAGCAGCGTAGTCAAAAATAAATTCAAACCAAGTCGTTGAGCTATTTAATGCTAGCCACTGATCCATGAGTGCAATTCTTTTCTTTGTCACTAGCCAGTCTGCTAACGACCAACGGGATGACTGTTTTTCTTGCTGCTTCTTTACGATTACAGTGTAGACACCCTCTGCCAGGGCAAGTGATTGAAAAGATATAAGAAAAAATAGTAGTGCTGAGAGTAGTTTCTTCATTAGATTATTCTATCTAATTTATTGACTACTTTGTAGGGAGCAAGAATTATATGATATTGAGTTTATTATTAAAGTTATAGAAGTTGTTGGAATCATTCGCCTTAATTCCATTGTCCTTAATGTACTCAGTTTGCTTTTTAATAAGTTTAATTTCTCCCGCTAGCTGCCAGATTTTCTTCGTTTCTGAGCTTGGAGAAATTGTATTCTTTAAATAGTTGGGTCTGGGTGCTGGCCCAGTTGAGTAAGTCTTCATAATTACTTATCGGTGATAAATAATAAATCTTGAGGAAAATCGTCGGATTACTGTGAATAGAATTGTTTTATTTAAGTTTTGATTTAGAATGTAGTTATGGAAAATGATCAAGCGGATGAGTACCAACATTTAAAAGATGATCTTATGAGACAACAGAGAGTAAATGTTCTTGCTCTAAATAGGTTGAAGGTTCTTTCTGAGACTGGAGAGGAGGTACTATTTAGTACTTTCTGGAAAGATAAGACTGTCATTATTATATTTCTTAGGCATTTTAATTGTATTAGTTGCCGCGCTCACGCCGATCAGATTTGGAATCTGCATAAAGAGCTGAATAAGATTAGTACTAAGATTATTTTCGTTGGAAATGGAAGTCCGCAAGTTATAAAACTATTTAAAAAAGATTTAAACATTGAAGACGCTGATGTTTATACAGATCCCAAGCTCGAAGTTTTTAAAGCATGTGGAATGGATAGAAGCTTTACTAATTATGTTAGCTTTAAATCTTTGGCCGAGCTTAGAAAGTTAAGAAAGCAAGGTTACACTAGTGGTAGCTACCCAGAGGGAGCTGGAGATTCTCTTCAAAATGGGGGAGTGGTTGGCTTTAGAGATCCGGGGAAAGTTATTTATCATTTCACGTCTAGATATTTAGGAGACTTTGATAATCCTGATGAGTGGCCTAAAGATAATGATTAGATATCAAGTGTCGTAATTACTTTATCTTTTGAAAAAATATCAATTATATGAATTCTTATTTTATTGTTAAAAACTTCAAGGAGAATGGAGTTATATACTCCAAGATTAGTGGGAGAAAAGAAGTCACTATCGTCAGCAATACTCCCAAGTAAACTACCTCTTTCAAATTCCTCTCTTCCAATCAATACTGCGAGCTTGTCTTCGGTTGCAATAAAGTTTTCCAGGTTACTTTGTCCCCTTTCTCTAATTTTTTCTAATTCGAATTCGTTTCGAAATTCTTTTAGTTCAGGGTCATTTGCAAGTATTTGCCATTCCATGAGACTATCTTTATTTCTCTTGTTAGCATCAGAATGAAAATGAATATCAATATCCGAAATCGATAGGTTTGCCTTTCCATTTGGTAAGCTTCCATAAATGTAAAGAGACTCATTAGATTTTAAAGTCGTTTGTACTAGGTCTTCTTGAATTGTTTTTGTAAGATCTAATACAGTTTGAAAGTTGTATGTAACCTTTGGGTTCACTTGTTTAAATAGTGAATTTATTTTTGAGACATAGTTCGCATTTGAAATAGAGTTTTTTAAATCTCTATAATCTTTCTGTAGAAATGCTCTCGTAAGAAATTCCATATTTCTTCTCATATCTTTATTCTTAAGTTCTTCGAAATAGTGATACTTTTTTAATATATATGCTTGAGCTTTCTCTTTAATGTTATCTGGCAAGCTATCTACTATATTCGCTGTTTCGATCGAGAATATATCCTTTCCTATATAAACTTCAGGCGTCTCTACAAAACGACTATAATTAGAAGCGAGAATTACATCAACACTATGAACTGAGTCGGCCATTGAGAGGTTAATCACTTGGTCAATAAAGTACTTGTATGACTCTGGAGAAAAGAGGAGTTCTATATCTTTAATATGTCCTTGGATAGTTAAGCTCTTTGTATTTCTTTGATTCTCTTT
>NZ_JBFGYP010000210.1:0-3414 GCF_041587335.1 Halobacteriovorax sp. | reverse complement strand
TATTGTTACCGTTAGCAGTCTTAAATTTATTGATATTTAATATGGGAGTTTCAATATTTTTATCAACTACGCATGTGTTCTTTAGAGATACGCAATATATATTAAACTTTATAAATGGACTTATGTATTTACTAACACCTATTTTTTACCCTATTGAGATGGTTCCTTCATGGGCGAGAATGTTTGTTGAGATTAATCCATATTATATTATGATCAGGCCTTTTCAATTAATCCTAAATAATTTTTCTGATTCATCAATAACAGTACCTTTTATTATTTCAACAGTGTTGAGTTTAGGGTGTTTAATAATGGGTTATACTTTTTGGCAAAAGATGAGGGATGAGATCTATGCAGTCCTCTAAAAGAACAATAGTTAAAGTTGAAAATTTCTCGTTTGACTATGGAATGAAGTTTTATCACGGAAATAAAGACTTTAGGCAAGTTTTTGTTGAAGCAATTTCATCACCGTTCAAGTTTATTACAGAAAAAAAACAGGTCAATCATGTTTTAGATTCTATAAGTTTTGAAGTTTTTGAAGGTGATCGTGTTGCAATTCTAGGTGTGAACGGCAGTGGTAAAACGACTCTTTGTCGTCAAATAGCAGGAATGGGAAAGAAGAATAACTTTGTTAAGACAAGTGATATCAAAGCTGTTTTGAATACAGATGTCGGTGCTTTTCCTGAGCTTACTGGACGCGAGAATATTGAAATATTAGTACATCTTCTTTATACGAATATATCAAAAGAAGAAAAGAACCAAATTGTTGAAGATGCTATTTCATTTAGTGAGATAGAAGAGTTTATAGATACTCCATTTAAAAACTACTCAAAGGGAATGAAGGCGAGGATTTTTCTCTCTACCATCTCATCTAGACCCTCTGATCTTTTGATCTTAGATGAAGTCTTTGATGGGGCAGATACATTCTTTAGTTCTAAGGTAGCAAAAAGAGTTAAGAAGATGATTTCATTATCCGGAGCAGTAATCTTCATAAGTCATGATTTAGAAAAAGTTCGAGAAGTTTGTAATAGAGTTATTGTTCTTAAAAATGGAAAGATTTGCTTTGATGGAGAAGTAGTTGAAGGAACGAAATTCTACCTTTTAAATTGTACTCCAGAACTTCAAACTATTTAGTAGAATTTATTGTTGTTTTCAAAGATAGACTTTGCAAATTGATAAGTAGAGTCGAAGTAAAATTTTCTTGTGTTGTTAGTATTGTCTAATTGCTCAAATAAATCTTCTAATTGATATTTCTTATGATTATTGTCGAGCCATTCATAAATTTTTAATGGATCACTTTGAGGTTCCGGTAATGTGACTAAATTGATACCAGTGTATGGAGTATCACAAATAGTATCTTTGATTGGTCCTGAGTAATTAACTGGAAGAACACCATTTGTTGACAAAATTCTACTTACGAAAGACTTTGAAAACATTATGTCTGAGTAGTTATCTTTATAAAGAATACTGTTCTCTTCAGTAAAACTAAATATACTATTTCGTGTTAAGTATTTAGATTTTAGATTAAGAATTTCTTCACATTTTGAAACTTCTTTATGAAATAGATCTGTTCTTTTGGGTAGGGCTTCCCCTGTGATAAATAATCTATCAAATTTATATTTCTTTGTGAGTTTGTATAGTGAGTCCTCATCAATAGAGTCATTTCTAAAGCCACTCTCGTATACTAATGTATTTGTCTCTGGTGAAATATCTTTTGTACGCCTATCTTCATAAAAGATAATATTAGATAGCCATTTATTTGGGATAATATGTGAAAATTTACTATTTATAAGTATTTTCGTCAAAGTATGGCGAGGCTCTCTATAGAGATTAAAGAAATGAATCAAATCTAATATTCCATCTCTTGACTGTATGAATGAGAAGTTATTTAGAGACTCTAAGTTTTTAAATGCAGTTAGAAAAATAGGATTAAGTGATGAGATATAGTCCTGTGCGTTCAGTGTATGAATATCCTCATAATCCTCTTGAGAATCTTGTAGGTTTCTCCAACGATCAATTGTATTCAATAAATAGATTTCATCTCTAGTTTGATTAAACATTATCTTTCTCTGATTCTACATAGCTATTATATAGTTTGTAATAAAGGTCTGAATAACTGCCTCTTACTCCAGAAAAAGGTGAGTTTTTTGTGGCACTAAAGCGAGCTCCCACTCTTATCATTTCTTCTTTGAAGCCTAGAAATTTTGTGGTTTCAAGATCTTTTATTGTGTTAGATATGTTTTCTCTCATTAACTCTAGAGAGCATTGGTTTGAAGCTGCTCGCTCTATGGGGTTAAAGTTTTCGAAAAAGTTAATTAAAGTTTTAAATAAACTTTTCTTTTCTGGGAAAGGTCTTGATGAATCAGATTTTTTGAAATTCGTTTCTACTAATAATGTATTCTTAAAGTATTTCTTAAAGCTGAAATATCCACCCCAGTTTGTGAGAATAAGGGGCAGTCCAGTTGCAGCAGCCTCACATGGAGACATTCCGAAGTCTTCATCATTATGTGTGCTAAGGCTAATAAAGCAATCTGAAGCACAGTAATAATCATGTAGTTCGTCAGATTTGAGGTTTCCAAGATATTGAACAAAGTCGTAGTTAGGAATTTGTTTAAGCCACCTAGTGCAGTAAGCTCCTTCCTGTGAGTACTGTCCTATGTATGGAATACCAAGATCATCAAATGGCCCAGCAATTAGTAATTTAAACTTGAGTTGAAATGCTTTTTGAAACTCATTTAGCATTGACGCAAGCTCTATAACGTTCTTCTGCATGCTTAAGCGGCCAGTGTAAATGAAAATGACTTCATCTTCTTTTACCTGTAGTTCCTGTCTAATCTTTGAGCGAGTTTCTTGATTGAAGTTGTGAGCATTTTCCCTAAGTGGAAAGAAATGCGATTCTATATTTCTTGGGTTAGCTATAAGTTTATTTAAAAGTCCTGCCTGTGCATCTGATGCACAAATAAACTTAATATTAAATTCTTTTAATTCATCTTCAGCATCTAACCACTGTGCAGCTTGAAGAGTAAAGTCACCAAATATATGAATAATAATGTCTGGTCTATTTGAATTTTTATTGTGTTTGGCAAATGACTTAATTACTTCTGCTGGACAAGGAAAGTGATCAATAAAGACTATTAGGTCGCTATTTAGTTGAGCTAACTCAAAGCCTTTTTCAAAAGTTGAAAAAGGATCTGTTGTTGAGATCTCTAGTGTATGTTGAATATCTACACATGAGAGATCATCATAAAGTTCAAAAAGGTTTTGTGTAATAGTTTGGCAACTGGTCCAGCTTGAAATATTTTTCTGGCGAACTAAAGTTGTTTTTCTTATGCGCATAAGAGATTAAAGTCTCTCATTTTTTGAACTAGAGAGTTAATATCTTTTGTTATTTGTTCTTCTTTTCCTGGGAATTTCTCT
>NZ_JBFGYP010000209.1:0-3438 GCF_041587335.1 Halobacteriovorax sp. | reverse complement strand
TCTAGATTTTCATAGTCCTCAATGTTGATTCCCTTTAAAAGATTGTTTAAACGTAAATAGTCTTTCTCTGTCATGATGATTTCATCATTCATAAGTGCCTCCATAAATTTAAATTTGATTTTGTATTTAATAAATAAGATGATTAAACGCAGGACGGTCTAATCAGTTAATTGACTGTGATAGTTTTCCTAGAAAATATAATACTTGTAGCAGTAAATTTCATAAGGAAATTATACATGAGTTTTGAATTTCAACAAATCAAATTCGCTTTTGTCTAAAGTAGGCTAACTCGCCCATTCATAGCTATAATGAACATCATGAATATTTCTTAATAGCGAGTATATCTCTTGCCTACTTCTTTCTTTAGGCCTTAACCATGAATCGATATGCTCTTCTTTTAAAAATATTGGACAGCGATCATGTCCTCTTTCTTCAATTTCTTTAGGAGGCTCATCTGTAATAAGAGCAAAGGAGTGAAAGAAGATTTTCTCATCTGAACTTCTCCAGAAATCCCATAAACATGGCGCCCACATAACTTCATACTCATCTGGAGAAAAGTTTATTAACTCTTTTCTTCCTTTATGCTCTACCCACTCAAAGAATTTAATAAATGGAAATATTCCATGATTTCTCATAAAGAGATTTGACCATGTCTGTCTTTTCTCTAATGAGTCTACTCTAGCGTTAAAGACATTATACTTACTAGGAATCTCTTCATCAGATCCATTAGGCCTAACCCTATAACGCATAGGAAGTATAGTCCTTCCCTTCTCGCTAGCAGTAATAACTGGAGCAAAGTATCCAGGATATACCCTTCCATCATCCTCAGGTGTTTTAAAGAGTTCTGTCTTTGGTTTTCTCTTTAGTCCCATGATAGATTTTAACTTTTCATTTTCTAACGAAGACGCATAATTTCTCATGTTCTTTAATTGATGAAATGAGGCCACATCAACCTCTGAATGAAATCTCTTAGCTAGATTCTTTATATTCTTATCAATTTGAACGCTAAAGCACATGTCCAGTCCTCAATAGTTTTAATTCTTATAATTTATTATCCAAGTTTTTAAGCTTAAAAACAATGCTGCAGAGTTAAGTGTGTCAAAAGCTTATACAGTCTAGATAAGAATACAGAGAGAAAGTCTCTATGTACTTGTTTTAGCGCTATACCACCTTCTATATATAGGCATCAGAGTTGCATATTATAAAGGGTATATCTTTTTACGACTTTAGGAGAATAATGCACTCAAGACACTACTTGCAAATCTTAATGTTATCTCTACTACTGGCATATATGCCCAGTACTTTAGCAAGTAGTAACTCATCAAAAAAAGTAAGAGAGAAAATTCAAAAGATTGTAAATGACTTCAATAAAAAGAAAAACTTCAATGGCAATGTAGAAGTTAGAAAAGGTGACGAAGTTATTTACTCAAATAGTATAGGAATTGCCAACGACTCCTTTGATGTTCCCCACACAATGAAGTCTAGATTTATGATTGCATCCCTCAGTAAACAGTTTACTGCAGCTGCCATATTAAAACTTGTTGAAGATGAAAAAATATCTCTTGATGATCCTTACTCTCTTTATGTCCCGTGGAGAAAGAGAAGTATTAACTCTCAAAAAGAATGGAATAGCTTTACTATTAAAGAGCTTCTTAATCACACAGCAGGAATTGTAAAAGATATTGAGGCAGGTCCATACTCTTCTAATGAGATGTACAAACCAATTCTAAGCTCTGTAGTTAATGATATGACTAGCAGTAACGATATCTTTATCTACAATAGACCAGAGAAAGGCACGTACTCAAATTTTGGATATCTACTTCTCGCTCACCTTATAGAGAAAGTTAGTGGAATGTACTTTCATGAATACCTCTCCGAAGCATTTTTTAAACCACTTAAAATGAAATCCACTGGTCAATACCATAGAATGTTTAATATTAAATATATGTCTGAAGGATACGCTATTACAGATGGAACAGGTAAGCTCCATAAGCGCTGCTGTCTAGATGCTACGAGCTTTATAGGCTCTCATAGTCTCTACTCCGATCTTCCAGATCTAATGGTTTGGCTAAATGATATTTTCTCTGGAGACTCAAAGGTTCTCTCACAGAGCTCAATAAGAAAGATGACTAGTATTCAATCTTTAATAAATCCTAATCTAACTTATGGCCTTGGTTTTGTAGTCGATGAATGGAAGGGACATAAAAGAGTTTGGCATGATGGAATGGAGACGGGGTTCTTAAGTATCGCCAGTGTTATCAAAGACCTTGGAATAAAGATTGTTATCCTAAGTAATAAGCATGGGGCAGATGTTTACTCTGAAATTCCCTATCCCCACACAATGGTAGATCAAATACTTGAAGTCCTTACAGAAGATCTACCTAAATAAAAATCAAATCTAATATTCTAAATATCTGATTTAACAGGAAGATGTTGCCTGACGCGTCACGAAGTTACGCATAACTTACGCACGTGTATAATAACTAGTATGAACATTACTCATGTCTTTAAACATAAAAATAGTAAGGAGAGACTCTCTCTTCCACTCTATTCAGGTGACCTCTCCTGCGGCCTCTTTGGTATTAGCGAAGACTTCGTTGAGGCGCAACTTTCTCTCGATGAGAAGTTTATGAAAAATAGAGAATCAACCTTCTTTGTCAGGGCCAGTGGAAACTCTATGATGCCAGAGATTAAGTCTGGAGACATTCTCATTGTCGATAGGTCTTACAAAGCTCTAGACCAATCAATAGTTGCAGTTTTTTATAATGGAAATCCACTCTGTAAGAAGCTCTATCAAAAAGGAGAAGAGTGCAGACTTCAGTCACTTCATAAAGACTATCCAGATATTCTTATTGGTGAAGATGATGATCTTCAAATCTTTGGAGTTGTTATTGGCGTAGCCAGGGACTTTAGAAAGTGAGTGAAAAGTCTTTTGCTCTTATAGATTGTAATTCCTTCTACTGCTCCTGTGAGAGGCTCTTTCGTCCAGAACTAGAGGGGAGGCCTGTGATCGTTCTCTCTAATAATGATGGATGTGCCATAGCCAGAACAACAGAGGCCAAGAAATTAGGAATAAAAATGGGTGAGCCCTATTTTAAAATAAAGAACTTCTGTAAAAAGAATGACGTCTCTGTTTTCTCTTCAAACTTTGCTCTTTACACAAATATCTCTCAAAGAGTAATGAATACAATAATTAGAGAGTGCCCAAAGACACAGGTCTACTCTGTAGATGAGGCCTTTGCTGACTTCTCAGGAATAAGAAATAAGCTGAAACACGGGCATCACTTAAAAAAAGTTATAAAAGATCACGTTGGAATTCCTGTGGGAGTAGGAATTGCTCCCACAAAAGTCTTAGCAAAGCTTGCTAATAATATCGCAAAGAAATCACAAAAGGCACAAGGAGTTGTAGATCTAACTCTTCCTAAGTGGCAAGACGTA
>NZ_JBFGYP010000208.1:0-3440 GCF_041587335.1 Halobacteriovorax sp. | reverse complement strand
CGATCTCTGAGTGTCTTGGAATCATTAAGACATCATCAAATGTAAGACCTTTTCCACGTTGTAAAATCTGCTGTGCATTAAACACGAGTTCCATGACTTTCTCCCAAAAAGTTAAATTCTTTAACTTAAAATACCTTGATAGTTTTGGATACACAACTATGACGCAAGTCAAAGCCGACTTTTTTGACTGGTTTACAGCCTGTAGACAATCGACCTACCGCAGCGCGAATTAGTCATCTACACACTTACATCAAAAGACAATGACGCATAAGCACGCTCTCAATCAAGAGTACACAGGTTAAGACATAGCAATGAACATACCCACATTAGAAATATTTAGAAATCAGCTTAGATATAACACTAAACATGTCAGAATTACCGGAAGTCAATTTTTTTTGAGTCTAAGACAAAGACAAGTATAAAAAAACAAGTGGTCTATATTCGATAGGTTACCTTAGTTGAGTCTTGCTTATCTTAATACTTAAGGGAAAATTATAAACGTAGTTCTTTTGTTTCATCTCTGGTGGGATTACTATGATCTATGGATAAATTTAAAAGTCTTTTCTTTGCACTCACCCTTATCCTTTTAAGCTCATGCGCCTCCATGTTAGTTCCACCCATGCACTCTATTCCATCACCAGATATCATCCCTATTCACAAAAATCCTAAAGTTGGAGACTATGCTATCTACGATGCCAACTCAGGCGCCGTAAAGAAGCGCTTTGAAGTTGTTGCCGTAGATAAGAAGACAGTCACCATGCGCTACAAAGTGATATACGAAGAACAAGAAGAAGAGGATATTCAATGGTTCTATAGAAAACTAAATCTTGATGGGAAAGTGGTTGAGGCCTGGTTCATAGAGGGTGGAAAACGCTCGGAAACTCCTATTGCTAAAAGTGGAGAGATGGGCAGCTTTGAAAACTTTAAAGAGCTAAAGAAGCCCGCTCAAGACTCTATCACTATTCATGCAGGTAAGTTTAAAGTTGATAGCGTTAATAGCTTCATCTACCGACTAGATCTTGGAATAGTTTCTTCAAGAAGTACACACTTTGACTATCTAAGTGAAAGCGTTCCTTTTTTGATTGTAAAAAGTGAAATCCTTGCAACGTCAGAAACTGGTCCCCTTCTAAAGACTTGGATATTTATTGATAAGTATGCTGACGATATTATTGGTAAGAATTACTTCGCAATCTATGACCTTGCAAATGAAGAAGAAGATCCTCCTCACCAAGTTATAAATGTTCTTATTGAGTATGGATTTGGAAATTAGCCCCTAGCGAGCGAGATAAAGGCTATAGCAGTGCGATCTAACTTTCCTTATTGATGAAGAAACTTCAAGAGAGTTAGCCCTCACTGAAGATGTAAGCTAGTTTCTGAGGAAACTCTCCACCTCAACCATTTCCTATTGTTAGATTATAAGATTTAAAATGTAGTCTTAAATAAAAAAGGGCCTGTTCTACAGGCCCAATATTATATGAAATTTTATTATATTTTCGACTCGATGTCGGTCAAATTCTCTAGTCTATGAAATTCAGAATTACTTTATTCTTTTTATTTCCAATATATGCAATTAACTTCCCTTTTCTCTTTATTTGATAAGAAACATTTTCGTCAGTTCCTGTTCCAGAAGTAGGAGCGTTTATTCTCCAATAGGGAGACTTTTCAAAAACATTCCAAAAACTATCATAAACGAGATAACTACAATCCTTATCTAGTTGATAGTTACATTGATAGTTCTTAGCAAGTACCTTTTCTAAATCAAAAGGAAGCTTAGATTCATCGTGTTCTAAAGTTGGATAATCTTTTAGTGCTCTACGATCGTCATCAGTGATAAGCCAAGCAATAAATCCTCTAACATCAGGATTGTAAAAGTGCTCTTTTAATTCCTTATCGTCTCTTTTTGGTGTGTAGACAGAGTTTACACTAATATTAATTTTTAGTTCTTGATTATAGTGCTTGAAGTGGTTACTTATTAAGTTTGCGATCGCATTTGTGAGGCATCCAACAAAGTCTTTACCTTCAGGAAAAGGGTCATCAGGGCTTACCCCTGCTCCAAGAAATCCTCCGGCAACAGTAAACTCTGCACCTTCGCTAATAATATTATTTTCACCACCATATGAATAGATGATTTCCGTAGGGTCCTTATCTTCAACATACCAGTAACGTAATCTATTCTGAGAATCTTCTTCTGAACTGAGGTAGTAAACTTCACTTTGTGTATTTTTAAATTTGTTAATTAAATGATCAAGACTCTTCTTCCCTCGTTCTTTCTCATTAAAGACAGTTGATGCATGAACAACAATTAAAGGGTGTTTACCAGTTTCTTGATATGATAAAAGCTCTGCTCTACTTGTAGTAAATGTCGAAATGGAAATCAGAAGTCCTATTAATATTTTTGTCATTCTATGCAACCTTTGTTTCTCTTTCTTACATTCTCTGTTTAGAGAGCCTAATTATATGATCAATACAAACTGCTTCTACAAGGCCTTGATCTTCACAGAGAAGATAACAAGAAGCCTTTTCTTAAATGATCTTTCAAGACAGCTTCTTACCTAAATCATCAAACTTAGACGGATGATATTTTTATCATAAGGAGATAAATCTCATCGTTATAAATAACTGTTAGAAAATACCTTTTCTATTGGCACTATATATTCGTAAGTATAGTTTTTTTGCTTTGAAAACTCTGACTTCGATGGAAGTAAGAAATTGGTAAGTGGAACTTTATATGCATTTTTCTTATATTTAATGGCATCAATAAAATCTTTAATTAAAACGAGTGGCATATCTGCAACCCACAAGTCAGTAAATAACACATTATCTTCATGTATGATTAAAGAAGCCGGAGCAGTTTTCCCTTCCCTCCCAATCATCTTTACATGTTTGATGAGCTCTCCACTAGGAGTGATAGAAATAATTGCACCAGATCTATTATCAGCAACTAGAAACATATCATGTTCCTTTGAGTAAGTTAGCCCATCTGGCCAAGAGTTGAAAGAGTCTCCCCCCACCCAAACAATCTCTCGAATACTCGTATCTTTAAGATTAATTCTTATAATGTTACTTTCCATAGTTTGTGATACGTACAGCCAATCAGCGTCTTTTCCTTGGGCCATACCGTTAGGGAATATCAACCCCTCTATAATGTCTACATCACCATTTACAAGATCAAGATCATAGATCTCACCGTTGTCACTAACAGAAATAAAAAGTCTATCATTAGCTTCGTCTAGGTGAATACTATTAACGTACCCTAGGTCTCTAAGTAAGACCTCAGACATACTGGTTTCATATGATTCCGTATTAACTTTTACTAACGCTCCACCTTGATAATTTGCAAGTGCAATATAAAGGTTATTTGATTTATAAGCTAGAATACCCATGACTTGAGATTCACCTTCGATCCAGTCTGGAAGATTATTTAGTCTAATAGTTCCCTT
>NZ_JBFGYP010000207.1:0-3451 GCF_041587335.1 Halobacteriovorax sp. | reverse complement strand
TTAGGGCCTTTATATTTCTCAATTTTTCCATTTATTATTTCAAAACAAGAACTTCTTTAGAAAAACTCCCAACAAGATATTGGGAGCTATTAGGTTATGAGCTTAGTATCTCATTTTACATTCAACAGATTTAACTAAGTAATCACCCCATTCTTTTGAGCTGTGATCATACATATCGTAGTACCAAGTCTTAACTGTAATATCATAAGTGTCATAGAAGTTTTGGTCGTAAACTTGTTGACCAGTAAAAGTAGAAGTATAAAGTACGTCTTCCATACCTTGATCAACTTCATCAATTTCTTCAACAGAGTTAACAAGAGTAAGATCTTCCATCACGTTACATTCGTTAATGATGGCCTCAATTATCGCCTTTTCCATTCTTGGCTTATAATCAGAGTTAGTTATCTTGGCGATGGCGGAACCAGATAATAAAGTAAGTAGTAAAACAGTCATTTTCATTCTTCTTCTCCTAAAAAATATTTATATTTGCTTTAAAAACAAAGCTTATTAGTGTCTTTTAATACTTCAATTGAAAGCTTCTCTTCATACTTTCTCCAATTACTATAATCAGAGTCTTCAAGCTCAATAGAGAGATCGTTAACTTTTCTTCCAGATTTATTCTTATGAGTGATATCCATTCTGTAGTAGAGATCAACAATCCCCTGATCAACTTCATCTTTCTTAAGTTCAATTGAATCTACAACAAATGAATCTGCACTTGACTCGAGTGCGCAATTGTTAAGTTTCTTATGTAGGTAACTCTCAATCTCTGCCTTTAAACCAAATCCTGATTGATTAATAAGGCGTCCTCTCTCCACTCCATTTCCTGCAAATGACGTTGAAATAGTGACTGCTAACAATAGAAATATTGATAATGATTTCAAAGCGTTACTCCTTTTAATTAATGAAATCGTTCTATCTCGACGATAGGATATCGAACAGTCTTTTGTAAGGCGATAATCTCCTAGGAGGATATTTTGCTAAGTTTTGGTAAGCATCTAACTCAAGTCAGAACCACCAGTGGCCATAAGACGGCCAAGAGCTTTTTCACTTATCTCCAGGAGAGAGGTCTCGACTGCAATTATCAATACTATATGAAAATAGAGAAAGATCAGTCCTTTCCCTCTAGTGAGATCGTCAATCAAATAGCAAAAGCTCTAAGCGCGGAAGTATCACAATCGATTATTCTTTCTTTTTGCCAGAATCAATTTCAAAGTTTTAATTATCTATTTGATAGCAGTGCTAGTGAGGGCCACTCTTCAGATCTACAAAAGAGTCCAAATGTCTCTATTAACCAAGGCCAAAGAGAGCTCACTCAAAGGCAAATAGCCTGCTTAAACAATAAGCAAGAGAACTACTTTCTATTTCTACTTTTAACTCTCTCAAGAGGACCTGTTCATATAGATGAAATTAGTTCCTACTTTGGTTTAAAAGAGAGTATCAAGCAATTAGAAGAGTCTCAGATAGCTATTACAACAGGTGAATACGTTACCTCGACTTCATCAGAGTTTCGCTTTCCTATATCAGACATAGAAGAAGTTAATCAGGCCTATATGAATTTTGATAACTGGGATCTTGAGTTTTCATCTCAATTTGATTTTGAAAATCTTATTAATAAAATGATGATTCGAAGAATATCTCCAAGGTATTTAACTGCGATTAAAAGACATATTGATACTATTGCTGATTTTGTCAGGCTCTCAGATGAGTCCGACCAAAAGTTTAATAACGACGTTCTTCATCTACAGATAAAGCTAAGCCGTGGTCATATACCAGGCTAAACCAATCAAAAATTTTTGCAACCAACTTGCAATTAACCCCATTTTGTTATAGATTTTCTTATAGTTAAGTAGACTGATATTAAACTCAGCTCTGGCGAAGGGAGATCATAATGCAAAATGAATTGAGTTTTGTTGTTCTTAAAAAAGTAGATCAAACAGGAATTATATGCTCTGGAGCATGTGCTATTCATTGCTTACTTTTTCCTATATTAGCTTTTGCATCACCAGCAATATCAAATTACTTAAATAACGAGTGGATTCATGTCACTCTAGTTATCGCCCTTATTCCTATAGCTTTCTTTTCTTTTAGTAGATCAATTGCAATACATGGCGATAAGAAGCCTATTGTACTTGGAAGTGCAGGAATTCTTTTTTTAGTTTCAGCAATTGCTGTAGAAAGTTTACATATAGAAATAGCAGGACTTGAAAAAAGTTTAACTGCCATAGGCTCAATACTTTTGATCGCTGCACATATTTTTAATATCAAAGGCATTAAGCAGTCTTAAGGAAAGTGGTAATAATGAAAATTGTAGATAACTCTGTCGTAGAAATACACTATAAGCTCACCAACTCAAGTAATGAGCAAATAGATAGCACTTATGAAAGATCTCCTTTGTCCTTTATTCAAGGCAATGATGAAGTGCCAGAAAAATTAGAAAATGAACTCTATGGTAAAGAGATAGAAGATTCATTTAATATTGAAATTGAAAATGCATACGGAAAAATTCAAGAGAAATATATTAGTTCCGTTCCTAGAGAACAGTTTGGAGAGGAAGCCTCTAAACTAAAAGTTGGCATGCAATTTCATGTAGAAGCTGACGGAGAAGAGATTATAGCGAGAATAGTAGAGTTAAGTAAAAACGAAGCTATTCTTAATGGAAATCACCCACTTGCAGGTCAAACACTTTTCTTTGAGGTCCTTGTCGCCAATGTTAGAAAGGCCACAGATGAAGAGGTTGAACAAGGTTTTGTCGCTCAAGAAAGAAAGTCTTGCGCCTGCTGTTAGAAAGTCATCGTGTCTAAATTGATGTCAGAATAAGCTAGTGGTACTATCAGTTATCAATAACTTTAAAGGGTGCCATGAAAGATATCATTTTTGAAAAAGAATATAGCGTTAATAGTATAAATATTAATATTAATAAACGCCTTGGTCTATTTGGCATGCTTGGAATCTTACAAGATGTCTCAACAATTCACGCAGAGGTTTTAGACTTAGGCTTTGAATTTATGGAAAAGAATAATTCTTTCTGGGTACTCACTCAACAAAAACTCAAAATGAACACATGGCCTAAGTGGCAAGATATCCTAACTATCAAGACATGGCCTAGAGGGTCTGATGGACTAAAGGCGAATAGAGACTTTGAAATTTTTCTCGAAGGACAAAAGATTGGGGAATGTGTGACGACCTATATGGTAATTGATGGTCACACTAGAAGACCAGTTAGAGCAGATCTTGGAGAAGAAGTTGAGAAGAGCTGCCCTAAGGATGTACTAGACTTTATTCCTATAAAAGTTCATGTTCCAGAAGAAGCAAGAGTTGAGAAAACAATAGAAGTTAGAAATAGTGATTTAGACATGAACAATCATGTTAATAATACCAAGTACTCTCAGTGGATTCTAGACACTATTCCTCTTCAATATCATAGAAGCGTAAAGGTTCTAGAGTTTGA
>NZ_JBFGYP010000206.1:0-3491 GCF_041587335.1 Halobacteriovorax sp. | reverse complement strand
TATGCTGAAAAATATGATTCTGAACGTGCAGTGAGAATGGCGGTTAGAGTAAATATGAAAAAGGGTGAAGAGTTAGCTCGAAGTATAAATTTTGATCCTCTAAAACTTTCAGAAATTATGAAAGTTAAAACTACAACTCTTTGCTTTTAAGATTTTAGCTTTTTTTCTTTCATTTTCTTTCTAATCTCTTCTGCTCTAGCTTCCCCGTTGATCGATTTAAAGAGCTCTTCTTCAGTTCCCTTTGGAACATCAATAAATGCAATTCCAACTTTATAAACACCAGTAGGGTTTTCTTCAGTATCTTTTACTGCCCATACTTTCGCTACTTTGGCCTGTGGAATTTCGAATTTATCAACATTTAATCTGAGTAGACAATTTGTGTAAATCTCTCCTTCAGGGTATTTAACAAGGTCTACTTCATCTATAGAAAAGGAAGTTCCTCCTGCAGATATATCGTGAGCATCATAGACTGTATCATTTATTTTGAATTGAATTTTTACAAAAACATTAGCTGATAATCGATAATTTGATCTTTGCTGTGACTTATAAACATCTTTTGTAATGTGAATAAAGTAGTTTTTGTCTTCCTGGTTATACTTTAGAATACCATAGGTAAAATACTGAAATCGATTGTAGTTAACTTTTAAGAAGACTTCTTTATCGGTAAGTTTTGATTTTGAAAGCTTTGATAAAAATCCACCGGTAGAGCTTAGAATAAGCTTTCTGTTGTCATCAATTGTTTCAAGCTGAAACTCTTCGACATCACTTTCACTTTTTCCTTGCTCCCAAATATAACTATTTAGCTTATCCTTGGAAGCAGTATTAAAGGCCTCAAAGACCTCATCTAAGTCTACAAGTGAAAAGTAATGTTTCTTGTTAGCATCTTTTATAGTCATATCCAGAATATGTGTTTATCTCGTTCTTTCTTATATTTTAATCAAATTTCAGTTTTTTACAAAGTAGGTGATGATTAAGGAATAATTTTCAACTAGTTACTGGACCTTAGACCGACTTTTATACACAACAACCATGACAAATGCTGAAAAATCGGTATATTGTGGGCAATAAGTAAAATAAATTTAAAAAGGACTATATAGATGAAAGATGCCACTCCACAAACTATTTTTCTAAAGGACTATGCCCCTTCAGACTATCTAATTTCGACTATTCACTTAACATTTGATTTAGATGATACAAATACTCAAGTAACGTCAAAGATGGAAGTTAAGGCCAACTATGATATGTCTGCTGGTAAGAGAGATATGTTTTTAAACGGTGAAGAACTGACTTTAAATAAGATTCTTGTTGATGGTGTAGAGTTAAGCTCTGATAAATATGAATTTGTAGATGAAGGATTAATTCTTAAAGAAGTAAAAGAGAACTTCAATCTTGAGATACATAATACAATTAATCCAGAAGCAAATAAGGCGTTAGATGGTCTATACAAATCTGGATCTATCTTTTGTACTCAAAATGAGCCAGAGGGATTTAGAAGAATCACTTACTTTATCGATCGTCCTGATATTATGGCCGTATATACAACAAAAATAATAGCAGATAAAAAGAAATTTCCAATATTACTATCTAATGGAAATCCAACAAACTCAGGTGACCTAGAAGATGGTAAGCATTTTGTTGAATGGCTTGATCCTTTTGTTAAGCCATCTTACCTCTATGCTCTTGTGGCCGGAGACCTTGGTCTTGTTAAAGATGAATTTACTACTATGACAGGTAGAAAGATAGATCTAGAAATATATGTCGATAAAGGAAATGAGTCTAAGTGTGGCCATGCCATGGAGAGTTTAAAAAACTCTATGAAGTGGGATGAAGAGGTCTACGGCAGAGAGTACGATCTAGATATTTATATGATTGTTGCTGTAGATGCTTTCAATATGGGAGCCATGGAAAATAAAGGGTTGAATATTTTTAACTCTGCTTATGTTCTTGCTGATCCTAAGACTGCTACAGATTCAAACTTCTTTGGTATTGAAGGAGTTATTGGTCATGAATACTTCCATAACTGGACTGGGAATAGAATCACATGCAGAGACTGGTTCCAACTAACTCTAAAAGAAGGCTTAACAGTCTTTAGAGACCAAGAATTTTCTTCAGATATGAACTCTAGAGTAGTTAATAGAATTTCAAATGTTCAATCACTTAAAGCAAGACAGTTTGTTGAAGACGCAGGACCAACAGCTCACCCAATTAAGCCTAGTAGTTATATTGAAATTAACAACTTCTATACAATGACTATTTATGAGAAGGGAGCTGAGATTATTCGTATGATTCATACTCTTCTTGGACCTGAAGGATTCAGAAAAGGAACTGATAAATATTTTGAGCTCTTTGATGGACAGGCAGTTACTACAGAGGACTTTATCCATTCAATGAGTGTCGCTAATGATAACTATGATTTCTCTCAATTTTCAAACTGGTATCATCAAGCAGGTACGCCAGATATAGATATTAAAACTTCATATAACGAAGAAAAATCTGAGTACAGCATTACTCTTACACAGAGCTGTAGACCAACTCCTGGTCAAACAGAGAAGAAGCCTTACCATATGCCATTTGCTATTGGTCTTGTTGATAAAGATGGAAATGACTTTGCTCTAAAACTTAAAGAAGTATTTACTGCACAACCTCAGATAGAAGATAATATTCTACACTTAACACAAGAGAGTGAAACTTTTACTTTCACAGGAATTGATCATGAGCCAGTACCTTCTTTCAATAGAGGATTTAGCGCTCCAGTTAATTTAAAGTCTGACAGATCATTGAATGATTATGTCTACCTAATGGCCCATGATAATGATGAATTTAATAGATATGAGTCGGCTCAAGCATTAGCAAAAAGCCTGATGATTTGTTTGATTAAAGACTCTGCAAATGGTGTAGAGCTTAAGCTAGATGCTCCATATACTGAGGCATATGGTAAGTTAATCAAAGATGGTAGTTTAGATAATTCATTCAAGGCCCTTGCTCTTGGAATACCATCAGAGGGGATGTTACATCAATCTCAAGAAATTGTAGATTTTGAAAATACTCATAAAGTTAGAAACTTTGTTATTAGTACTCTTGCTAAGACATATGAAAAAGAGTTTGCTGAAATTTATAAGTCTCTTGCAGTTGAAAAAGAGTACGCTTTAACTCCAGAGGCCATGGGTGAGAGAGGACTTAAAAATATGGTCTTAAACTTCCTTCTTACTACTGATAATCCTGAGTATGAAAAATGGTGTTATGATCAATTTAACAATGCTTCTAATATGACAGATGAGTACGCATCTCTGGTTATGTTAATACACAATGACTCTAAGTATAGCGATGAAGTGATCTCTAAGTTCTTTACTAAATGGAAGCATGAAACTCTTGTTATGCAAAAGTGGCTTACTGCTCAATCTAGTGCTCCTGGGGATAAAACATTAAGTAGAGTTAAAGAATTACTTAGCAATGAGGTTTACGATAAGTCTGTGCCAAACTTAGTAAGATCT
>NZ_JBFGYP010000205.1:0-3505 GCF_041587335.1 Halobacteriovorax sp. | reverse complement strand
CCTCGAAGATGAATCATTAAAGGACACTTTAAAAAAGATTCTAACTTCAAAACACCAGAAAAATTCAGGAAAAGCAGACACACTAGGATGTTCTTCAAATTCTAGAGATTGCTATTCACACAAGAATCTAGGTTACAAGACAGCCAGAAGAAACTTATTTGGCAATGAAGACCTAGGTCACCTAAAGAATGATGGTGAGTATTACCTCCACGGTGTTTACTGTGAAAACAAGTTCACAACATCTAGAAGCACTGGAACTATTGGACCAATGAGTATTCCTAATAGTAACGTTCTTAACTGTGAGCACACATGGCCACAGAGTAAGTTCACAGGATACCAATCAAGCTACCAAAAATCAGACCTTCACCACCTTTTCCCAACAGATTCTAAAGCTAATAGCTCTCGTGGTAACCATGACTTTGGAGAAGTTAGAGATGGAAAAGATCCAGCTCCTAACTGTCACCTCTCTCAAGTAAGCTCAAGTGGAAACAGAGTATTTGAACCAGCACCTAATCACAGAGGTAATGTTGCAAGAGCAATGATGTACTTCTCAGTTAGATACAATGGAAAAATCAAAGCGGATACAGAAAGGCTGTTTAAGAAATGGCATCAAGAAGATCCAGTTGATGAAGCTGAAATTAAAAGAAATAATGGTGTTTACAGTGTTCAAGGTAACAGAAACCCATTCATCGATTATCCAGAATTAGTTGATTCAATCAGCGACTTCTAAATCACACCTAATGCATCCTGTGTAGACTAAGGTCTATACAGGAAATATCTCAATAAATTATTTCAATGGCGTATATTTTTTAAGTTTTCTCTGAAGAGATTGTCTGTGAATTCCAAGTTTCTTTGCCGCTTGAGATATATTTCCATCACACTCATTTAAGACAAATTCAATGTACTCTCTCTCTTTTCTAGCTAGACTTGGATAAGACTCAACTTCATTATCAATTTGTTGATCTCCAAAGCTCTCTAATAGCTCATCAAACTGAATAGGCTTAGATAGGTATTGCTTTGCTCCCCTTTTTACTGCCTCAACAGCAGTAGAGATTGAGCCAAAGCCAGTGAGAATAATAACCTCCATTTCTGAATTTTCTTTTTTTAATATATCTACAACATCTAGGCCATTATCAATACCGATTCTTAAGTCGACTACGGCCCAGTCATATTTTGTAATTTCTTGCTCTTCTTCTAGCTCCGATATTGAAGTACAGAACTTCGCACTATATCCAAGGTCTTGAAACTCTACCTTTAAGCTCTCGCAGAAGTTTCTATCATCATCAATTATCAATACATTCTTCAAAGGACTACTCCTTGGTCTACTTCAATAATAGCAAGAACATTTCCCTCAATATTTTGTAGAGTGAACTTTGCTCCAATACTTTCTAGGAAGATCTTAGCATTATAAAGGCCTAAACCAGTTCCCTGTTCTTTAGTAGTAACAAAAGGCTCACCAAAATGTTCTAAGACAAGCCTATCTACACTTGAAGACTTATTGATGACCTTTATTTTTAAATTCTTTTTCTCATTTATTAATTCTATAAAGACATTCTCCTCGCCAGAGGCCTCGATAGCATTCTCAATGAGATCAACCATAATTTGAGAGAATGCAATAATTGGAAGCTTATACTTAAACTCAGACACATTGCTCTTAACTTCTATATTCCAGTTTTTAAATTTGATTATATTTTTAATAGAGCTTATTAGGTCAAATTCCTCAAAGTTAAGCTCTTCACTATTTATAGATATTTGCTGAATTCTTTTTAAAGACTTAAGACATGAGTCAGTTGCCCTTGAGAGAGATAACGCATCCTCTCTAGTCTCTTCCCCGCCCTTTCTCTTAATTCTATTTGCTTTGAGTAAAATCGTATTTAACGGTGTGGCCAGTTCATGGCTAAGCCCAGCAGAGAGAAGTCCAAATGCCTTAAGTCTATCCGCTTGCTGAAGCTGGCTAGAGATCTGAACAAGGTTTCTATCCATTTCTTTAAAAGATTTTTGAATCCATGTAATCAATAACCAGAGGATTAGAAGAACAATTGAGCTACCAACGAGATAACTTAAGTTACTGTAGTGAAAGTCATAACTGATAATGACAGGGAGAGGGCTCTTCCAGAGAAAAACTAAACTCATTAAACTAGCAATTAAAATAAACATAGACTCTTTAATATCTAAGAGAAATCCCCCCAATATTAAGTAGATAAATATAAAAGCACTAAAGGGCGTTGCAATTCCCCCACTTAGGAGAATACAAATATCTATAATCACAAGATCAAAGAGAATATTGAAGAAAATATCCCAATTTGAAACACCGTCAACTGACTTCAACTTAGATATTGAATACGAATTAAAGACACCCATTCCCGCAAAAATAAAACATAGATAGAGAGAGATCATGCGGTCTAGATTATAGAGGAGCATAGAAAGGCAAAGTAAAGTAGTTAAGAAAGCTAATAAAATCCAGCGCAAGTGTATCAGAAGTTGAAGCTTCAACTCATTTCGATGCTTTAAATGTCCGTAATTAAATAAACTTTTTTTCATGCTCACCTATTTAAAGACAATATAGGTAATGCAAATCCCCCTGTAAATAGTTGTGCAACAATAAGATGCATGGCCGTTTTGACCTTTGCGTAATATATAGAGTGGATGAAATTACTACTAGCACTTCTCTTATTATCTTTAAGCTCTTTTGGACTAGAGGGCCCTCTATCAGAGGCAAGACTACTAAATGGAAAAAGCGTAACTACCCTTGATACTAAAGATAAGAATACTGTCATATTCTTCTTAAGTGCTTCTTGTCCTTGTACAAAAAATCACATTCCCTACCTACAAGATCTAGGAAAGCAATATCCTAACTTTCAATTCCTAGGTATTCATTCTAATGCCAACGAAACAATCGAAAGTGCAAAAAAAGAGTTTGGAAGTTTTGGCTTCCCTATTGCTTTTGATAAAGACATGAAAATTGCTGATCAATTTAAAGCGACTAAGACCCCTCATGTATTTGTTGTAAACCCAAAGGGAGAGATACTCTTTCATGGTGGAGTTACAAATAGCACAGCTCCAAAAAGAGCGAAGAAGTTTTACTTAAAGAATGCACTTGAAGACATAAAGAACAACAGAGAAGTTAAACAAAAATTTGCAAGAGCACTTGGCTGCTACATCATTAGGTAAATATGTTGAAACTAACCTTAATATTTTCACTATTATTTCTATACTCATGTGGAGAATCTCCACTATTTAACCATGAAAATGAAACTCCTGAAAACCTTCAAGGAACAACAGAGCTAAACTCTGCTCTAAGTTTCAAAAATAGTAATCTCTCAGTAAAAGTAAATTGGCTCAAAGGCCCATACGCAGACCCTAACCTTGAAAATAGCTACTTAATTATCATTCACAATAAAAAAGGTGAATTAGTAGATATACCTAGTGGCCACGAATTCTATAACTGGGGATGGATGCCATCAATGGGTCATGGAACTGCTGATGATGGTTACACTGAAAGAAT
>NZ_JBFGYP010000204.1:0-3616 GCF_041587335.1 Halobacteriovorax sp. | reverse complement strand
CTCTGGAACAGGGAGATGTGACTTTCCAGGAGGCGACTCTAAAGAAATGTACAACTCTATAAAAAATAAACTGTATTCTCTACCTAATCACTTCAATATCTATGTTGGGCATGATTACTCACCAAATGGTAGAGCAATGAAATTTAAAACAACTATTAAGAATCAACAGGATTTAAATACTCACCTTAATAAAGATGTAGATGTTGATGATTTTGTATCAATGAGAAGTTCTAGGGATAAAACCTTGCGCTCACCAAGACTATTAAAAGAAAGCATTTATGTTAATATTAATGGAGGAAATATAAGACCTCTCTTAGTAGATGATAAGAAAAGTATAATTAAATTGGAGTCATAATGGATAATATAATGAACCCCCTCCTCGGAGGTATTACAATAGGGGTAGCTAGCTCTATTCTTTTTCTAGGGATAGGAAGAATCTCTGGGATTAGTTCAATCCTTGCACATCTTTTAAATAGGCCAACAAAGATTGATGTTTGGAAGTACTTCTTTCTCTTTGGATTACTCGCTGGTGGTATTTTAGCTACAATCTTCTATCCAGGGAAGAACTCCTTTGTTCTAGAAAACTCTCTGACTGAAATAATTGTTGCGGGACTTCTTGTTGGATTTGGTACAAGGCTAGGTAGTGGCTGTACTTCTGGTCATGGAGTATGTGGAATCTCTAGGTTATCAAAAAGAAGCATAGTCGCAACGATGATTTTTATGGCATTTGGTATTTTAACAGTTTCTATAAAGGGAGTATTCTAATGGCACTTAATTTAATCTCTCTAATTTCTGGAACTCTATTCTCTATTGGATTAATTCTATCTGGTATGACTAACCCTAAAAAGGTCATCGGTTTTTTAGATATATTTGGAGAATGGGATTACTCTCTAGCATTTGTGATGGTAGGAGCAATTCTAGTGAACTTTCTAGTTTTTAAATTTCTAAAAAAAGAAAAACCTGTATGTGGTAATGGATTTAGTCTACCGACAAAGAGTAGTTTGGACTGGAAACTAATCACTGGTTCAGCTCTATTTGGAATAGGATGGGGAATTGTAGGTATTTGTCCAGGACCTGGGATAGTTAATTTAACATCTTTAAGCTCTGAATTTATTATTTTTGTTGGTAGTATGATGGCAGGTATGTTTATTTTTAAATTATCAGGAATCAAATGAAAGTATTAATTCTTATTTCAATTCTATTCTCTTTAAGTCTAAATGCTAAGGTTAGCACTAAGTTAGTATTTAAGGCCGACGATATTATTTGGGGATTTGACTTTATCAATAAAGAAAAAATAATAGCGACTCTAAAAGATGGAAAAATACTAGAGATTAATTTGAAATCAAAAAAGAATAAGGAGTTAGTTGCACCAACGGTTGTTGCTAGTGGGCAAGGCGGGCTTCTTGATATTCATTACAAAGTTATAAATAAGAAAGCATACGTCTATTATACTTTTTCTAAAAAAGTAAATAGAACTCTTGTGACCGCCTTAGGACGTGCTGTTTATACTGATGGAAAGCTAAGTGAGCATGAGACTCTTTTTGAATCAAAAATACATAGCAGTAGAAGTATACACTTTGGTTCAAGGCTTGCCTTTGTTGATGATTTTATTTTTATGACTATTGGTGATCGAGGAGATAGAGATTATGCTCAAAGACTTGATTACCACAATGGTAAGGTTCTTAGACTCTCTTTAGAGGGGAAAGCATTAAAAGATAATCCATTCTTTAAGACAAAGAATGCTCTTCCTGAAATTTGGAGTTTAGGCCACCGAAACCCACAAGGTATCTTCTACGATAGTGAATCAAAAAATCTCTACAGCAGTGAGTTTGGTCCTCGTGGGGGAGATGAGTTGAATCATATTCAAAAGGGACTTAACTATGGTTGGCCGGTTATTACTTACGGAAAAGAGTACTGGGGGCCAAGTATAGGTGAAGAGAAGAAAGAAGGAATGGAGCAGCCTCTAGTAAATTGGACTCCAAGTATTTCTCCTTCTGGATTAACGATTTATACAGGAGATAAAAATCCAAAATGGAAAGGAAGTTTCTTTCTTGCTTGCTTGGGCTCAACTCATCTACATAGAGTTGTCTTAAAAAATAATAAATTAATCAAACAAGAAAGCTTACTTGAATCCTTAGATGAGCGCATAAGACATGTTCGCACAGGACTAGATGGAGAGCTTTATTTTTCAACAGACAGTGGGAAGATTTTCACTGTCCATCAGTAACAGACTTATCTTTAAACCCTAATCTTCCAACAAAGGGAAGTTTTAGGGCCGGCCTCCAAAGATCAATTCCAAAGCTAAGTCCTAGTAGGTTTACCTCTAGGCCTTCCTCAACTCCAACTGTCATCCCTAAAAGCCCATATGCAGATACTTGATACCCTTTATTACTTGGGCTATCTACAAGCAGAGAGTCAGCAATGAGATAGTCTTTTCCAACTCCATTAGCAGGTAGCTCAAGTGGCAGCTCTTCAATACTTCTAATTATATGAGAGACAAATGTATTTGAATTTGGGCCAGGCCAAAGTCTATAAATTTTCTTATGAGGATATTCTTCTATGACTTTCTTAGTCTTCTCAATTACTATTCTTGCCTTTTCTCCCTTGAGTTCGTAGAGAAGTGTTGGATCATTATCAAACCATTTCCTATCTGGAAGATCTTTTTTGACTGATATAGCTGATCCTGTTCTTCTGATATTCCAGGAAGTTACTTGTGCTACTGTATAGCTATCTTCACCTTTAAGTTTCCATGCAACCCAAGGGTGAGTTCCAAGATATCCTCTCCAAGAAAATGCCCTAGCATAATAGACTTGAAAGATATCTTCTTTTTGATCTTTGGCCTTGGTCGCTATACCTGCACTTGCTCTAGAAGCTGTTCGCCAGTCTTTAGAAGAGCAAGAGGAGAGTAGTGTCATTAAAAAAATTAGTGTTAGTATTTTCATACTGATCATTTTATTTAAAATCTTCAACTAAGTCTAGGAAGGCCCTCGTTCGCTTAGACAAATAACTACTTGGTGTATAGAGAATATGTACTGTATGCATAGGACCTTCCCACTTAGGGAAGATTTGTACAAGTTCTCCTGTACGAATATAGCTCTCACAATAAAAGCTTGGCAGAACAGTTATCCCATTTCCATTCACTGCCATATTCAGAAGCATTGGTATACTTCGAGTATTTATCCTACATTTTAAATCAACTTCCTCTTCACTCTCATCAGTTAACTGGTTGAAGTCAAAACCTCTAAAACTTAGTAACTTATGCTCGTTTAGATCCTTAGCTGTTTTTGGAATACCAAACCTTTGTATATACTCTCTAGAGGCGATTGCAATAAAATGAACATCTTTAAATGCTCTTTGAATGAGGTTTGAGTCTTCAAGTTTTCCAACCCTGAAGGCCAGATCAATATTCTCTTTTGTTAAGTCGAGGTACTCACCTGTAAGTATCATTTGAACTTCAACATTTGGATAGAGATCATTATACTTTGCAATAATGTCTAAGAGTGTAGATTGCCCTAAATCTTCAGGAGCTGTGATTCTTAAAACTCCACTAATTTCCTTCTTACTATCACTTATATGTTCAACTTCTTCCTCTAGCTTATCGATAAGCTTTTGAATT
>NZ_JBFGYP010000203.1:0-3703 GCF_041587335.1 Halobacteriovorax sp. | reverse complement strand
TTGTGCCATTTTGTAATTGTACCGTTAGTAATTGACTCACCCATTTGTGGCATTACGACGTCCATTCTTTCACTACCAGCAGCTGGCGCAGAAGATGCAGCTGGAGTAGCTGCTGGTGCAGATGCTGCCGGAGCTGATCCACCAACTGTTGCACTAGCATCGTCATCGATAACTGCAATTAAAATTCCAACGTCAATTGTGTCACCCTCAGGGTAGATAACTTCTACAACTTTACCAGCGATTGGAGCTGGAATTTCTGACTCAACTTTATCCGTAGAAATCTCTAGAAGGATTTCATCAATCTCAACCATATCACCTGGTTGCTTGTGCCACTTAGTGATCGTACCATTTGTAATCGATTCACCCATTTGTGGCATTACGATATCGTATCTCATATATATCTCCTATTCTTTATTAACTTATTTAAACCTTAGAAGTTAAGACTTCTACCTTTTGCATTCAATACTGATTCAGCTAAGAACTCACCTAAAGTTGGGTGAGGATGAACAGTAGCGAACATCTCTTCATCAATACCTTCCATTTGTCTAAATAGAACGTATTCATGGATTAACTCAGTTGCTTGTGTTCCTACAATATGAGCTCCAAGCATTTCTCCATCTTCACCCATAAGAGTTTTAACAAATCCAGCTGTCTCATTTGAGGCCATAGCTTTACCATTTGCTTGAAAAGGAATCTTTCCTACAGAAAACTTAATTCCTTTTTCTTTTAAAGCTCTTTCAGTAAATCCTACCGAAGCAACCTGTGGCTGACAGTAAGTGCAACCAGCAATATTCATTGGATCAATAGCATGAGGATGAAGACCAGCAATATGCTCTGCTGCAACTACACCTTCGTGAGATGCTGCGTGAGCAAGAAGTGGTGGTCCCGCAAGGTCACCAATTGCATAAACATTTGGAGCACTTGTTTGGTACATGTTATTTACCGAAACAAAACCTCTCTCAGTTTTAATTCCTGCAGCCTCAAGACCAATACCATCAATGTTACCTGTCATACCAACAGCAATAAGACCCATTTCAAATTTGTAATCTACAGTCTTACCATTTTCAACAGCAGTGATTGTTACATCATCACCATTGTTCTTAGCAGAAACTTTTTCTACGCCAAGAGATAATTTAATTCCATATTTCTTATAAGCTTTTTCAACTTCTTTAGATGAGTCAGTGTCTTCAATTGGAAGAAGGTTTTTCTGAAGTTCAAAAATATGAACGTCTACACCAAATGCATTCCAAAAGTAAGCAAACTCTACACCAATAGCACCGGCACCAATGATACCAATAGACTTAGGTAGTTTTTCCATTTTAATTGCTTCCCAAGCTCCGATAAGTCTCTTCCCATCGTGCTCAAGTCCAGGAAAGCTTCTATAGTGAGCACCTGTAGCAAGAATTATATTTTTAGCTTTTAACGTTTCGGTATGACCCTTCTTAGACTTTACTTCAATTGTAGTTTTGTCCTTAAGAGTTGCCTTCCCTTCGTATGAAGTAATTTTATTTTTCTTCATTAAGAACTCTACGCCCTTAGAAATTTTATCACTTATACCTTTTGCTCTCTTAACGGCTTGTCCACCATCTAGAGACTTAAGCTCAACATTGATCCCAAGATCTTTCATGTCGGCAATTTCATGAACAGAGTGAGCAGACTTAAGTACTGCCTTAGTTGGAATACAACCACGGTTTAAACAAACTCCACCAAACTTATCCATCTCTACGATAGCAACACTCTTACCTACTTGTGAGGCACGGATTGCGGCAACGTATCCACCTGGACCAGCTCCAATAACTACAACATCAAAACTCTTCATAAATTTGTATCCTTCAGTGTTTTAAGATATATGACTACTCACACTAGAGTTGAAAATATCAGCAAATATAAGTTCATGTTTAATATCAATACTTTGTGAGTTTGGCCATGAAAAGTGTCATTCAAAGTGATCTTCAGGACTTATAAAACCACGCAATACTTAGGGCTAAAAATGGCACATTTCACAGAAGAAGAAAGAGCAATATTACTGAGATCATTTCCAAACGGTATAATTGCTCTAGATCTGGAGATGACAGGCCTATCCCCTTTAATAGACAGGGTAATTGAGATTGCTGCAGTAAAAGTGACGCCCTTTGGCGAAGAAATTTTTGATGAGCTCATTGATCCACAAATTGACATCCCTCAATTTACAATAGATATCCATGGCATCACAAACGACATGGTGCAAGGCAAGAGAACCTTAGACAAAGTTCTACCTGACTTCATAAAATTTATTGGAAGCCTACCTCTCGTTGCTCATAACGCTAAATTCGATTCCGGATTTATAGTTTTTGGAATGCACCAAAACAGGCTTCCTCTTGGTGAATCACATGTCTACTGCTCTTGTAAATTTTCAAGGTATGCCCTTAGAGGTTGCACTAATTATAAGTTGGCCACTCTCACGAAAGAGCTAGAAATTCCGCTTGAAAATCATCACAGGGCCCTAGACGATGCCATCGCTTGTCTTAAAGTATACGAGAGAGGGCTTAAAGTTTTTAAGAAACCTGATCGTAAGATTTTAAATGAAGGTTATCTATTTAAATTCAAAGACTTTGATAAACAAGAAGACTTTGAAATACCTAAAAAGCTTCAAGCATTACAAGATAAAGTAAAAGATCAGGAGATGATTGAAATTAAATACCGTGGTGGAAGTCTAAAGAATCAGTTTAGACCTGTAAGACCAATTAGTTTTCTTCCAATGCCTCAGGGGAATATGCTCTATGCTCACTGCTTAGTAAGTGATATGTATAAATCTTTCTCATTAAAGAAAATCTCTGAACTTAGAGAATTAGATGAGTCAGAGAAGAAAGTACTTAGAGAAAAGATGGATAAGAAATGAGCTATATTACAAAGAAAAATTTAAATTTAAGAATTCAACAATTGATAATATTAATACTTCACTTAGTTTTACTAAAGTGGATTTGGTTTACTCTAAGTAACTCTGGAGCGATGGACACAACAACTGTTCTCATTCACTTTTCAGGGATAGCAACAATGGGAGCGCTATTAATCTTTGGTTGTGCTAAATGGGCGCGCAGAAGATATGTTAAAGGACTTGATGATTAATGAATACTTGGCAAGAAGAGTTCAAGAATTCAATTAAGTCACATGAAGGACTTGAGTCATTCTTTCAAACATCATTTCCTAAAACAAGTTACCCTATTTTAATTCCTAAAAACCTTGCTAAAAGAATAGAAGAAGAAGGATTAGACTCTCCGCTTGGGAAGCAGTTTCTTCCAGCAGCTGAAGAGTTAAAAGAAGAAGGTCTCATTGATCCTATTGGAGACCATCATCAATCTCCTATTCCTCAAATTGTTCATAGATATAAAAATAGAATTTTATTTTTCCCTACTCAAACATGTCCTGTTATATGTAGATATTGTTTTAGAAAAAATGAGTTAAGTAATGATGATGAACTATTCAAGTTCAACCTTAAGAACGTCTTAAGCTATCTAAGAGAGCACACAGAAATAGAAGAAATTATATTTAGTGGAGGAGATCCACTGATCTTAAGTGATGAAAAAATATCTAAGTATCTTCACGAGTTCAGTAATATTTCTCATATAAAATATATTCGTTTTCATACTCGAACACCAATAATTTTACCAAGTAGAGTAACTGAAAACTTTTGTAAAATGCTAAATAATTTTCAAGATAAATTTAA
>NZ_JBFGYP010000202.1:0-3745 GCF_041587335.1 Halobacteriovorax sp. | reverse complement strand
TTTTGCTTACAGATATCTCGAAACAAAAACCTCAAAAAATATAACAACACAATTCAATGGTAAAGATCTCTACACTGTAACTAGTTATGAAGAGGATCCTATGAGCGCATTAAAGATTAGTGATCCAGTGGCTAAGAAGGGTGCTATTGCGCTTGCAAAGAGGTTTTCTAGCACCAAGGGACTTGGGCTTAAGTTACGCTATCAACTCTCTTGTGATATTTCAGGAGTCTCAGCAAGTGGCTCTGGTGTGATTAAGTGTATCTCGGCAATAAATTGGAATATGGATAATGAATTTAGATCAGACAAAGAGTTTGAGTCTACAAAAATTATCTCATATGAATTTAGTGATCCTCTTGTTCTTAGAAATAAGTTAGCACTACTTTTAGAGGATTCTTGCCAAATATTCTAAACTTTTATTAGGAATAATGTAAATCTGGGCATTTATTAGGGAAAATACAAGTTTTATTACTTGAGTATTTCTCTCTAGTGTCCGATGAGAAGTTGTGTATTCCAGAAAAGTCCTTATATTAATTTTTTCCCTTCTATGTCTATTTGATAGTTATGGGGCAAATTCTCGTAGTGAGAGGGCCAAAAGATTAAGAGATAAGAGACTTTATCAAGTAGAGGCCTTTGATCATTATGATTTTAACCTTTGTCAAAAATACTCAAAGGATAAAGAGGATTATTTCTTATATAATTGTAATGAGAGTAGGGTCATATCTAGTCCCATTTCTAGTTTAGAAACAAATCAGTACAGAATCAGTAAAAAAATCTACAGTGATCATTTTCTTAAAGATCTTAAAGACTACACTTTAAATTCTCTAAAGAGTAACGAAGATGACATAAACACTTTAGTTAAATGCTTTGATTCAAACTCAAGTGAGTGTCTACAAAAGCTTGAAGACCTCAAAGATTATGTAAAAACAAATTTGCCAAGCTACAGAAAAACTATCGCATTAGCAAATATATATACTCAAAGTGGTAGGGGATTCAGATTTTATCATGTTCCAAGAAAAATCAGTCATGAAAGTCTAGACTATGATATTCCAGAACTGTCTGACAGTGAATTTAATCAAATAAATAAAATAAAAAAAGAAATAACCTATAACATAACTCAAGACTCTCTCTCTCAAATTGATCACAATTGTATTTCTTATGACTTTGAATATAGAGAAAATATTTGTCCTCGATATATTAGTAATAAATCTAGAAATGAATTATCCAAAGGGATTGAAAGAGTTAAAGATCAATATAGAGCTGAATACAATAAGAGAACTAATACTGATAATTTAATTTCTAGATTAAATCTAAGAGGTGATGAGAGTGACCAAGATATTCTCAAGGAATTAAAAAATCAGTTACTAGAGTCAGTAGAGGCAAATAGAGAGGCCTATGGCAAAATATCAAAACTCGACTCAGATGAAGATTTAATAGACTTAATGAAAAATAAATCCGCCGTTCAAGGATTTATCACTAATCAAGGAACTTCGAAGGCCTCTTGCGATATCGCTCAATCACTATTTGAAGAGGTAAAGACCGATCAACTGATGACATCACTTTATCTTGGTGGAGCAGCTATAGTAGGCGGAGGGGTTTGTTTAGGAAGCTTTGGGTTAGGTTGCGCGATAGGTGTAGGTATTGCTGCTGAAGCGGCTGACTTGTATATGCAACAAAGTAATCTAGAGGACTCAAGACTCTCTTTCTCTGCAGGACTTGGGAATGTTGAGGATGTCGAAAGTGCTGAGAGTGATCGAAACCTTGCTCTTGGATTTGTAGCTTTAGGAAGTGTCGGTAATCTTGCTAGGCCAACTCTAAAGGTTGCTAAGAGCGGTTTATCTTCATTTAAGAGATCAGTTGATAATTATGTTGAAGTACGTGGTACTGTCCATGATTTAAGTGAACTTAGAAATTATAGACCAAATCTTTTTAAGAATTATTCAAATTCTTCTGAACTTAAAAAGAAGTACAGTGAATTTAGTTTAACTACTCCAAGAGTAAATAGAAGATGGATTGATAATGCAAATGAATCAAATTCTTCTTTATATCTAGATGTAGAAAATGCAGCTCTAAAACGTTTAAATGATTCGCTAGGAGATAAAGAGCTTGTTACTTCATTAACAAATCTTCATAAAGATATATTATATGACAAAATAAATAGATTAACTAAGAAGTATAAAGGAATCGAGTTTGAAGTCTATTCTGATTTCAAGTCTCTACGTTTCGCATTTACACCAAAGGATATTCCTGAAGATATTAGAAAGAGTTTTTTGAATGATTTAAACCTTACTTATAAGAATGCAAATCAAGAGTTTGCAAATAAAGTTAAGAGTTTAGATGGTATAGGGGAAGAGAACGTTGCAAGGTGGTTTGAAGGAGGGATTTCATCATTTGCTGATGGAGCTGGACAAGCTGCAAAACGGGCGAGAACTATCTCTAGAGACATTTCAAATCTTGTTTCTTTTGACAATATAAAAGCGATGGTTTCTGCAGATATAGATAAAATTAAATACTATTCTTTATCACTAAAAAGTGGCCCTTTGAAAGAAGCTAAACTTGTTGAAACTCTTCCTAATGGTAAAGGATATACATTAAAATTAGAGGTATTCGAAACTGTTAGAAAGTCTATAGACAACCATACTACTTCAGACTTAGATGAAGTGCTGTCTTTGAGTAAGTCAGATATATCTCATCTTCAAGCATCAGAGATTTTAAACTCAAAAGAAGTTCGTCAATCATTGAAGGAAAAATTTGGGGTAACTCTGACAGATGCCGAAAGTGCTGGAGTTGTTCGCTATATTAAAGAGCTCGATGGATTAACTCCAGGTCTTAGACAAGAATCAAGAGTTGTCGCGAGTCTCGATAAAGCATCAGCTGGAGGATTTTCTGGCGATATCACTGGGATGGGAGCGAGAAATATTCAACAAGTAGCTTACGATATACTAGATGCCACAGACCTGGATGCAGAAAAAGTTCTTCATGCTACTAGGTTAGGTGAGCAGAATATAACTAAGAAATTTAATGAGATAAAAGATAACTTCACAACTACAGTTAAGAGCGTTTTTGATGAGCGAGGAGTTGTTTATAAGTCTAGGTGTTCAGGTGATGACTGCGTAGTTATTCCAGCTAGAGAATTGAAAAAGAGTGATGAGCTAGCAATAGTTGATGCCTTTAGAAAGCAGGATAACCCGTCACAGTATAGACTAAGTTTTATCCCTCCAAATATTAAAGCAGATAGTAGAACATTACTTTCAACACATGGTGAGTTGATAGAAAAAGAACTTCGAAAGCAGTTGACTGGAGTTGCAAGTGATAGGGTCTCATATGAGAAGTTAGCTAAACTTACTATTGGACCGCGAATGCCTTCTTCAGTTAATAAGGGAAAAGTTGAGTTGTACTTAGGTGTATCTGATAGCGTAAGTTTAAGCTCTAGAGAAAAATCCTTAATCAATAATGCATACAAGAATGCTATCAAGAAAGTTAACTCTAACTTAGCAAAAGAAGGAAATACTTCGTCCGAGCTTCTCTATGAAAGTGGATCTATTACTTATATAGATTAAATAGGTTTTATTTGTCTTTTTTGCGCTTAATGTTGCGTGGCGGCAAGATCTTCTTCACTTATTCTTGAGGTTAATTTATGTTAACTTTATTGCATGAAGAACTTAACTTTTTTAACTTTCCTTTTATTTTCAGCATGTAGCGGCACCGGGATCGTTAAAATAAAAACTGTACCAAATAGCGCTACTAT
>NZ_JBFGYP010000201.1:0-3760 GCF_041587335.1 Halobacteriovorax sp. | reverse complement strand
GTACTTATCCTTTTTAACTGTATCAACGCGAGCTTCACTCTCATCTTCCCATCCAACCTTCTCAAGAAACTCGTCATAACTTCCTTCAAAAATCTCTGCACCACCATCTCTAAAAACAACTAACCTATTGGCCAGCCTTCTAAGAAACATTTCATTGTGGGTTACAAGAACAATTGCGCCAGGGAATTGTTCTAACTTCTCACATAGAGTTTCCACCGATTCCATATCCAGGTGATTAGTAGGTTCATCTAAGTAAAGTATATTAGACTTATGGGCGAGTATTTTAGCTAGCATAACTCTAGATTTCTCTCCACCAGATAGAACACTGATTTTCTTATCTGCAAGTTCTCCTTCAAACATCATACTGCCACAAATAGATCTCACTTCGCTGAATGATAAATCTGAATTAGATGTAGCGACTTCATTTGCAATTGTTATATTCTCAGAGAGTCTATTGATATTCGTTTGCCCAAAGTGCCCTACCTGAATTGAAGGATGACTTTTAATCTCTCCAGAGTTTTGCTTTAACTCTCCAGTTAAAACATTTAAAAGCGTAGACTTACCCTTTCCATTTTTTCCGATAATACCAATGCAATCATCTCTTTTAATATCAAGTTTTAAATTCTTAAAAAGCAATTCATCATTGTTTCCAGAATAAGAGAATGAAAGATCTTTAGCGGTTGTAATCACTTTTCCTGGGCACTCAGTATATCTAAAAGAAAAACCTAAATTTCCTTCCTTAGATAACTCATCCATAGATCCCATCTTTTCGAGTTGCTTAAGTCTAGACTGAGCTTGTGTGGCCTTAGACGCTTTCGCTCTAAATCTATCAACAAAAGACATCAGTTCTTTCTTTTTCTTCTCCTGATTAGCTCTTGTCATCTCATAGATTTGTTCATCTTCTAAAAGACGCTCATAGAACTTTATCGTATCACCTTTTATTTTCTTCAGTCCTCCACGACTAATTCCCATCGTGTGAGTAACTACATCATCCATAAAGTCTCTATCATGGGTAATGAGAACTACTTCTCCTTCATAGTTTTTTAAAAAGTTCTTTAACCATCTCAGAGAAATAATATCTAAGTAGTTAGTAGGCTCATCTAAAAGTAGAAGGTTTGGTGCCTCTAAAAGGCATTTTGCGAGATTTATTCTAATTTGATATCCACCAGAAAAACTCAATGGGTCTGAATTCATGTCTTCTTCACTAAAACCTAGTCCTGAGAGAATTTTTTCGGCCTTATAATGGTCAAATTTCTCTTCTTCACTGAGTGACTGAATACACTCTTCTAGGACTGTGGGTTTATGAAACTCTAAATGCTGCTTCAAGTATCCAATTTTATAAGCTTTAGGGATATTGATTGTACCGCTATCGTGAGCTAACTCACCCGTAATAATTCTAAAAAGAGTAGATTTACCGCTTCCATTTCTTCCAACTAGACCTATTCTTTCTTTAGGTCCCAGAGTAAATGAAATGTCTTGATAGAGGTTTTGGCCACCAAAGGCCTTAGAAATGTTATTCAATTGAATCATAGCGCAATCTTTTAAGTTACAAAGCCCATCATTTCTATTAGTATGGGTGAAAAATATTAATATTTTAACAACAAGCATCATAGCCTATAGGAAATTGTATGTCTAATTTGAAAAACATTGCCGTCGTCGCTCACGTTGACCATGGAAAAACTACGTTAGTAGATGAGCTATTAAAACAATCTGGAACTTTTGGTGAAAGAGAACAAGTTTCTGAAAGAGTAATGGACTCAGGTGATATCGAAAAAGAAAGAGGTATTACAATTACAGCTAAAAACTGTGCCTTCGATTACAAAGGTTTCAGAATTAATCTTTTAGATACTCCAGGCCATGCTGACTTTGGTGGAGAAGTTGAAAGATCACTTATGATGGTTGATGGTGTTCTACTTCTAGTAGATGCGGCCGAAGGTCCACTACCACAAACAAGATTCGTTCTTCAAAAAGCATTAGCAAGAGGAATTAAAATTGGTGTAATCATTAACAAGATTGATAGACCAGACCAAAGAATCGAAGAAGTAAAATCTGAAATTGAAGATTTATTCTTAGAAATTGCTGATCAGCTTAACCTAGAAGATTACGATTTAGATATTCCTATAATTTATTCTTCTGCAAAAGAAGGTTGGGCAACTTTAGATCCAGCAGAGAAAAGAAGTGATATGAATCCTATTTTAGATTTCATCGTTTCTGACTTTTATCCTGAGCCTCAAATTGAACAAGGTGAAGATCTACAATTACTAGTTACAAACCTTTCATACTCAGAGTACCTTGGGCCACTTTTTGTTGGTAGAATTAGTAGAGGGACTATTAAGAAAAATGCAAACTTTGTTCGTTGTGATATTGACGGTAAAAATAAGTCTTTCAAAGTTTCTTCAATTCAAATATATGACAAAATTGGATTCAAAGAAGTAGAAACAGCAAGTGCTGGAGAAATTGTAATTGTTGCAGGTTCTACAGAATCTGAAATTGGAGACACTATTGTTTCACCAACAGATATTACTCCACTTCCAAGAATTACAGTTGAGCCACCGACAGTATCTGTAAACGTTTCAGTTAATACTTCTCCAGGAGCTGGTAAAGAAGGTGATTACTTAACTTCAAGAAAACTAGAAGAACTTCTTCAAGAAGCTTGTAGATTAAATGTTGCACTTAAGTATGAGCACACAGATGATCCAAAAGTATTAAAGCTTAAAGGTCGTGGAGAGCTTCAACTTGCAATCGTTTTTGAAGAAATTCGTCGTAAAGGTTTCGAGCTAATGATCGCTAGACCAGAAGTTCTTTTCATCACTGATGAAAACGGTGCAAAGACTGAACCATACGAAAACGTAGTTCTTGATGTTCCAAGTGATTGTGTTGGAGCAATTACTGAAAAGCTTTCAGTAAGAAAAGGTCTTCTTGGTAATATGATGCCAGTTGGAGAAAACAGAACAAGAGTTGAATTTAAGATTCCTTCACGTGGACTAATTGGATATAGATCAACATTCCTTACAGATACTAGAGGGGAAGGACTTATTAGTTCTGAGTACCTAGGTTATGGGGAATACACTGGAGTAATGCTTGCTCGTCAAAACGGTGCAATTATTTCAGATAGAGCTGGAAAGATTACTCCTTACGCACTTTTCAACCTTCTTAACAACGGTAAGATGTTTGTTGAGCCAGGAGACATTTGCTACGAAGGTATGGTTATCGGTGAACATACAAGAGTAAATGATACTAACGTAAACTGTGTTAGAGAGAAGCACCTTTCAAGTATGAGAACTGCAGGTAAAGACGTAAATATCGTTCTTCCTCCAATTCCTAACAAAACACTAGAATGGGCAATGGACTGGATTGACGAAGATGAGTGGGTAGAAATTACTCCAATTAATATTAGAGTTAGAAAGAAAGAGCTTGATACTACAAAACGTAAAGTTGTTCGTGGTGAAAGAAAATAATTTTTAATCTAAATTTATTTCTATAATAAAGGGCCACTACTATAGTGGCCTTTTTATTTCAAAAAACACTCTACCTTCTAAATTTAAATTTTAAATAGTGATTCTACGTTTATATAAAAGAGAAACTTAGGTATTGCTTTCCGCCTATTTTAAAAATGCTAAAATTAATTTTAGTGATAAAATATATTTAAATTTCATTAGGAGATAACATGAAAAACTTCATAGCAGCTTTCATCTTTTTAATAAGTGCTACTACCCTTTCAGCAACACAAGATGATGTAACTCTTCCAGACACTGTAAAT
>NZ_JBFGYP010000200.1:0-3760 GCF_041587335.1 Halobacteriovorax sp. | reverse complement strand
TTTCAAATTTAAATAATTTTTTATTCTCTATGGCATCTACTCCAGAGATGTCTTCAGATGATACTTTACTCGCAGTCACAACATTTTGTTTTGATATTTCTTTTTTAGAAATATTTCTTCCTCTCTATTGTAGTTCAAGTTTATACTTAGCTTCTTCATCTGAATCGAGAGATAGCCAGAAGATCATTGATATCATTGCTAAAGAAGATATCACTGTTATGCAGGCTACCCCTGTTACGTGGTCTTTACTTATAAAGTCTGGTTGGAAAGGAAGTCAAAGTCTAAAGGCGCTTTGTGGAGGGGAGAAGCTAGATTATTCTTTAGCACAAAATATCTTATCTAGAGTCGATTCTCTATGGAATATGTATGGTCCAACAGAAACTACTATTTGGTCTAGTGTTGATAGAGTCTTAGCTGGGAAGCAAATCAGTATAGGTAAACCAATCTATAATACCAATTTCTATATTCTTGACGAAAAACTAGAGCCTGTAGGTGAAGGAGAGGTTGGGGAGTTATATATTTCTGGAGATGGAGTCTCTAAAGGTTATTTAAATGCCCCTCAGAAGACTAGTCGTTGCTTCATCTCTTCCTCAATTAACGGGAAAGATCAGATTATATATAAAACAGGAGACTTAGCATCTCTGGCATCTGGTTCTGTTTTTTGTCACGGTAGATGTGATAACCAAATAAAAATACGAGGATACAGAATTGAAGTTGATGAAATCAAAACATATGTTAAACAATTCCTAAAGGATGAAGTTGAAGGAGTTGAGATTCTACTTGTCGGGGATGATTATATGAAGAAGCTGGTTCTATACTTAGAGTCAGCTCAGTCAAATGATAATCATGGGGAGTTAAAGAGGTATCTTCAAAAAAACTTGCCGTCTTATATGATTCCAACAGAGATTTTTAATGTGGAGAAGTTTCCAAAAACATTGAATAACAAGATAGATTTAAAAGAACTACAGAAGTTTAAAAGATCTAGTAACGTATTTGACAAGAAAGACATTGAAGATTTTAGCATTTCTTCGAAGGTGTCTCAAATTTGGAGTAGTGTTTTAGAAATAGACACACGTAGCACTGAAGAGGACTTCTTCTCACAGGGAGGGAATTCAATTAAAGCTCTCGAGTTTGTTGAGAGTATAAACTCAGTATTTAATATTAATTTAGATTTACATATTCTTTTTGAATTTAATACGTTAACAAAATTGTCTGAGCTCATTTCAGATATGATTATCGAGAAAAAAATATTAAATAAAGAATATGAGCACATTGTTACTTTGAATTATAATATAAATAATAGTGTGAATATTTTCTTTATTCATGGTGTTGGTGGAAGTGTTTTAAACTATAAGCACTTCCAATATGCATTTCCAAATAAAAATGTATTTGCTGTTAAGGCAAATGGTCTAACTGATAAGATCCAGTTTAATTTGTCTTTGCCTGAGATGGCAAAGATTTATAGTCATGAAATTTCTGAAATTAGTCGTGGAAGTGAAGTCCACCTTGTTGGTGGCTCTATGGGCGGAGTAATTGCTTATGAACTTGCAGACTGTTTATACACTCATTCTCATAATTTGAATAAAGTAGTTCTTTTAGACTCTTATTCCCCTGGTAAAAGCTCACTTCTCTATCGATCTAAGATTATATGTAAATTTATCAAAACTTACTTACGGTCTGAGTTCGAAAACGATGAAACAAACACAACTAAATCGAGACTTGTAGAGCTCCGAAACCTCTATGCATTAGCACGGTATTATCCTCAAAAGAAGTCCACTGTTCCAATCCACTTGATTAAGGCTAAGCTAAACGGTAATCCAATCTCTGAAAAAGAGTGGATAGGACATACTTCTGGTGAATTCATACTTAAGCATATAGATGCTTATCATGAAGATATTATTGAATCTGAGGAGTTGATACCTATGTTATCTACAATCTTAGATGATTAAATTATCTTAATCTGCAGGTACTACAGCGTATATTTCATCTACTTCACATGGGTCTAGTTGCAGTGATACTGCACCAAGATTTAACATCATTAATCTCATTACATCTACCTTTTTAAGACTTAGTTCTTTTTGAAGGTAAACGATGACATTTTCTTCTGTCTCTCTAATTAGTTTGCCATATTTTGTGTCTTTAGATCTCTCACTTATGTAATACATGTGAATATGAGGCATTTCTTTTAATTGTGATAATACTTTTTTCATTCTATTTCTTACGCCAAGTTTATTTTCACCTGAAGCGTTAAAAAATAATTCCAGCATAAAGAGAACGGCCTCGTGTAAGATGATTTCTTTTTCTTTTCCAAGGTAGTAGTAAATTAAAGATCTCGTTACGTCGGCCTCTTTAGATACGTCTGACAATGACCATTTTAAGTGGCCCTTTGTTACCTCGTGATAGAGAACACTGTCACATATTTTAAAGAAAACTAGTTCTTTTTTACTAAATTCTTTCATGAGGGGGTTATATAATGAAACTAAAGACGTATCAATTTGGTGTGAAAAAAGAACAAAAGCCTAGCAGAAAACTAGGCTTAAGTTGTTGTAATTATTCTGCTGTTGCAAAGTGAAGGTCAAGTTTACTAACATCATATAAAGTAATTCCTCTTTTCTTAAAAACTTTTAATTCTGCTACATATACCCATAGGAAGTGATGAGATGGAAACTTCTTTGTAAGCGTGTCTACCTTTTCTAGTGCACTTTCAAAGTATTTAGAAGCAAGATCTCTATTCCCACTCATATCTTCAATAATAGCAAGGTCACGATACACCTGTGATTGTTCATATAAATGGAGAGATTCTAAATGATTGGTTTTGATATTTTCTAATATTGTCTTAGTTCTCTCTAAGATACTTTGTTTTTTATTTTTAGTGTATAGTTTAAGATTAAGCCTTACTTGCATGATCTCAGTTGGAAAGTCAAAATGATAATTTTCTACTGAGATCTTATTTGACTCTTTTAGGTATTGAATAGTCTTCTTTAAGCTTTCTTCTCCTTGTCCATTATCTCGGTCATTAATATAGGCCAAGGTATAATTTTTTAAGATCGTTTCAAAAAACGGTCTATCTTCACGGCTTGCTTGATGTGCTTTTGTTTCACTAAGAAAAGTAAAGAATCTATCATTTGTTGTAAAATCAACCTTGATTCCTAAGAAAGTAGAGTAGTTTGTCGGAAACGTTTCTCCTAGGGAAAACCAAATTTCATTATTAGAAGAGTCAATAACATGGCTCATAGAAGTGTATACTTTTGAGACTGTTCTACCGAAACTTCTAACTCCCATGTAGTGATCAATATGCCCCGATAGCATATCAACTCCCCATTGAGAATCTATATTACCTTTGGATAATTCTAAACTTTCTTCTACATGAGATATTCTTGCTCTAGACTCTAAAGTTTTATTGATTGAATATTCAAAGTTGTATTTTGCAGTATCGGGATGTCTAAAGTGGTTAGCTTGAGCAAGAGATCCTTTATTTCTTCTAGCGACTCTTACGATGTTTCCAGAGACTTCAATACTTGCAACTTCATTTGTCTTGCTATCAGAAACTAGGAATGTCCAAGCTCCAAAGTGACCATATTTCTTTATTAGTTTGACAGCATCATCTATTGATGAAGCCTCTTTTACAATCATATTTGCCATATAAGGGGCTATCACTCCATACTTTATTCTTTCTCTCTGATGTGAGTTCCTTCGATTGTGAGAAGGCTTTGTTGCTGCGTAAAGTGTTCTAACCTTCGTTGTTCTTAGTTCATGAGTT
>NZ_JBFGYP010000199.1:0-3761 GCF_041587335.1 Halobacteriovorax sp. | reverse complement strand
TTAGCAGCTTTAAGCGCAAGAGTCGCCTATGTAGATTTTGAAATATCTCCAAAAGAAAAAGACGCTATGATCGAGGCGCTCAAGAAGTGGATGAACCTAACTGATAAAGAAGCCGAGTTTGTTTCAACAAAGGCCTTAGAAGAGGTTGTTGAACTCTCTGGTATTGAACCCAGAAACTACTGCACGGCGCTCAATGAGTTCTTAGACAATACTCAAAAGCTTCACGTTCTAGAGACTTTGTTCCAAATATCTGCATCAGACGATAATGTCGAAGAATATGAAAGCGAAGAGATTAGAATTATTGCTACAGGACTTCTATTAGAACATAAACACTTTATTGCAGCCAGAGCAACTGTTGCAAAGTTTATTGGTGCTTTAAAATAATTTACTTACAGTACTTAGAGACAACTTTCTCTAAGTACTTTTCAGGAATATTTGTACCATACTGTAGAGAGCACATTAAGTTTCCTTTATCTCTTTCCAACTCGTAATATACAACCTCGCTACTTTTCGCATCAAAGTATTCTATATAGCAGTCTTTGAATCCTAAGGTGTGACCAAATTCATGCGCTATTGTTTTAACTCTCTCAACTCCCACAACATCTTTATTTAGATAAATCGTATTTCTATTATCTAACTCGACCCTAGATAGACCATTACTAACGAGCTCTAATCGAGCTCCACTATTTCCAATTTTATATTTAATTTCAATATTATCAGCCTTCCAATTTTCAGATATTGCATTCATAAGGGAAACGCTATTCTCATTCTGGTAGATAGGGATTGTTAATTCTTTCTTTTCCCCATTCACACATTCTATATCTAATGGAGAATCCTCCATTCCAAACACTTCTTTATTAAAGAACTTCTTTGCTTTGACTAGGATATTACTTATAAATTCTTTTTCATTGTTATAAATTGTTGCGATATCATATTGAACACGACATTGATTAACCCTATTAAATAAAGAACAAACACTTATTGCTTTCTCTCTCGTTTCTAGATCAGTTAGAACGATTTCAGGCATAAGTGAGTTTTCACAACCCCCTTCACACATTGAAGACTCTAATTCTATAAAGTTATTAATTTCTTGATCATCATTATCAATTAAATTTCTCAAGTGGCATTGATGGAATGCCCATCGTTCAAGATCTATTCTAATCTTTTTTATTTTTTTTCTAATTCCTCTAAGTTCCTTGTTACTAATACTAGAGCTCAGTTTTTCACTTACCTCTTCTTCAAGGTTCAATATTCTTGTCTTAAAGATAGTTTGACTAAGTACCATAGGCTCCAGCTGTAAAGACTGTAAGCTCTTTTTATATTTTTTAAGTCTATATTTTGGTGCTAGAACTTGAATGGATTCTAAACTCTTCTCTACTTCTTTAACCTTATTCTCAAACTCTGCTATGGAATCTGAACTACAAGACCTAGATGAGACAATGGCATTCACATATGCGTTTGTAGAATCTAAGTCTGCCTTAGAGTTCTTCTTTACCCCACAAGATACTAATGTAGATGAAATGAGCAACGATATGAATAATGTCAAAAAGTTAGACACTATAATCTCCTAAGTAGCTTAAATATGGAAAAATATTAATATGCTACTTAGTATTATCCAATATATGTGCCAACTACTATTTCTTTCCTTTTTTCTTCTTTTTCTTTTTGAGATACTTACCAAATGCCCTCATGACTTTTACATGTGCTAAGGCCTGGGTATATTTATATAAGTACCATGGTAGAGAAGGAACAAATTCATTAATTGAAGCTAGTGTATATTTCCCATCAGCAATCGATCTAAACTCTAACCAACCAGTATCATTTGTTTTTGAAAGTATCCCACCAACAATATGAAATTTGACTCGATCCAGTGGTTCATGATTATCGACTTTCTCTAAAACTAATAAAGGCCTACTAAGGCCTAACATAAGAAAGTGGACTTGATGATTTAATTTTTGAGCAGATATTAAAGACTGCATATAGCGAGGAAGCCAATTTAGGTATTCATCACAAATCATATCTTCATCAAGATGGTTTGGATTAGATAATCTCTGAATTGACCTCACTGTATTTTCAGATCGAGAACCTCTTCTCTTTCCAGTCTTCTCTTCCCTAGAGGCTATTTTTTGTAGCATTTCTTCAAAACTTCGATACTCAATGATAGACTCTATCTCCTTTGGAATACTCGGAGTTGGTAAGTCACAAAGTAAACTATCAATTAGTGGAGAGACTAGTTCATAATCAGTTTCTCCAAAAAGCTTAACCCATAGTTTGGAAAAAGAAGTGTAATTTATAGGAACGTGTACAGTGACTAGGCCTTTATTAAAGTAGGAAGAAGTTTTCTTTATCAATTGCTCATAGTTTATGGCCTCTCCATTTACTACATCTATAGTTTTATTTAAAAATTCATTATTATTAATCGAAGAACTAATCACATTCACAAGGTCATCTATAAAAATGACTTGAGTACTACTCTGAGTCCAATGTGGAAGAACCATAAAGGGTAAGTTTTTAACAAGGTTTCTCAGTATTTCAAAAGAAGATCCTCCCTCACCAACAACCATTCCGGCCCTAAATACAGTAACAGGAATCTTTGTTGCTTTTAAAACATCTTCAACTTCTCTTCTACTTTCTAAGTGTTCGCTCATTCCATGGCTTGGAACAAGACCACCGAGATAAATAATTTGTTTTACTCCGCAGTGAACACAGGCCTTTGCAAAATTATCAGCAAGTAAGAGATCAGTATCTCTAAAGCTTCCCTGAAAAAGCTTTGACGACGGAAGCATTGAGTGAACCAGGTATATTGCAACATCACTTCCCTCAAGAGATTTTAGTGTACTTTGAAATGAGAATAGGTCTGTCTCTCTCCACTCAATATTTTCATCACTCTTTTTAGAAGAGCGACTTAACCCAATAATTTTATGATTTTTCTTGAGAATTTGAATTAGGTTCTTTCCGACAAAACCTGAAGCTCCGGCAACTGTGACTTTCATGACAACTCCTCGCTATACGAATGGGAAAACGATTCTAGTTGAACATATTTCTTCTATAAAAAAGCCCCCAATTCAGGGGGCATTTTTTTTATTATTTTTATAAAAAAATTAAGCGACGTAATCTTCGTCGTATTCTGCCCAGGCCATTTCAGGGTCAATGATCTGCATCTCCCTAACAGCTTGTCTGTGCTTACTATTTTTCCACTTACCTTTCTTCTTCTGTAATTGCTTCTCAAGCTTATCAACAACAACGTCAATAGTCTTATAGAGACTGTCAGAGTGTCCGGCTGCATGATAATGGAACGTAGGTCCACCAAGGTCTACTTCTGCATAGTGATTTCCTTCTTTCACGTAGCAGCTCCACTTTAGATTAATTTCCCCGTCAATAAACTTCTTAAGTTTAGCTGACTTTTCATGAATTCTATCATCAAGTGCTTGAGTGTGCTCTAAATGAAGAAATGTGATAGTCACTTTCATAAACGTCCTACTCCTGTCGTTATATTTTCCTACACTTTGTTAGTGTATGAAACTTATCGTAATAAATTATTAAGATTTTACCTTTCTTTTTGAAGAAGATTCAATTCCTAACATCTCTCGGTACTTAGCTACTGTTCTCCTTGCAACCTTTACGTCTTCTCGACTTAAAAGGTCTGCTATTTTTTGGTCAGAAAGTGGTTTTTTAGGACTTTCATTAGCTACTAATTCCTTAATTTTTAACTTAAGAACTTCACTAGAAATATCGTCTCCACCATTCTTTCCACCGATACC
>NZ_JBFGYP010000198.1:0-3787 GCF_041587335.1 Halobacteriovorax sp. | reverse complement strand
TTTGTTGAATTATTTGGTGAAAATGCACCATATGACAGGTTCAATGTTGATGAGCAAGAAGTCCTTATAGGTAGAGATCCTGCCAAATGTCAGATTGTTTTAAATGACCCAGAAGTCTCATCTACACATGCAAAGTTAAAGAAAAATAATATCACCTGTGTGCTTGAAGATTTGCAGTCCGGAAACGGAACTTTGTTAAATGGTGAGAGAATAAACCAGGCCGTGCTAACTAATAACGATGAATTTATAATTGGTTCAACAACTTTTACTTTTAGAGTTGGCTCAGATTTTCTTGAAAAAGAGAAAGATCGCTTAATGCCTGTTGAGGAGAATCAAGTTGTAGAGGTAGAAGAAGTTGTTGAAGTATCATCTGATTATGAAGGTGATGACGATGTCGTTGAACTTGATGGTGATGGTTTTGGAGAGCAGACTAGTGCTGGTCCAAAATCTTTATTTTCAAAAGAGTCATTAAAGGATCCAGCTCAGAGAAAGAAAATTATCTATATTGTTGTAGGATTACTTTTAGCCATTGTATTTCTTACAGATGACCCCGTACCTGGCGAAAGTGAAAAGAATAAGAAAAAGAATGAGCAACTAGCGAATGCTCCTAAAAAAGATTTGGGAAAACCTAAAATTCAACTTACTCCGGAACAATTAGAGTTTGTAGAATCACAATACTTACTCTCTCAAGATTTATTATCAAGTGGTAAGTATGAACAATCTTTAATTGAAGTAGAGAGATTAAGACAGGTCATTCCTGAGTATAAAAACTCAAATCAAATTTATAATAATGCTAAAGAAGGGCTTGCCCGAATTGAAGAAGCCGAAAAGAAAAAAAGAGAAGAGATAAGAAGGGCTGAACTTAAAGTTAAGATTGCTAAACTTCTTGTTAAGGCCAGGGAAGCTGTTAAGAATAAACAAGAAACATATGCACGTTCTTTATTTCAGGAAATACTGAGTTTAGATCCTGAAAACTATGACGTTCCTCAACTTAAGTTAGAGCTTGATGAATGGCGAAAAGAGCAAGATCGTATATCTGTTGAAAAGGCACAACGAGAGGCCGAGAGAAAGAGGCAAGAGACTGCTCTTGAGCCAGGAAAATCATTCTACTTAAAAGGACAATGGCATAGTGCAACCCTAAAGCTTGAAATATTTTTAAGACAACAGGGAATGGATGAGGACTTAGTTAAAGAAGCAACAGTGATGCTGAATGAGTCAAAAGAGAACCTAAATAACATTATTGGTCCCTTACTTGGAAAGGCGAGATCTTTAAATGAGGGACAGGATTTAAAGGGTGCTTATGAGACTTATAATCAAATTCTCGAGTTTGATCCTACAAATAAAGAAGCACTTAATGAAATGGACCAAATAAGGGATAGATTAACCCTAAGGTCAAAAAAGATTTTTAGAGAGGCCATAATTGCAGAATCATTAAGTTTATTTAATGAAGCAAAAGAGAAGTTTCAAGAGGTACAACAAGTATCTCCAATGGATAGTGAATATTATATAAAAGCGACTGAAAAGTTAAAAGATTATTTGGAGTAGAAGTGGTTAAGCTTAGAAGTTATTCTGTTTATACTAATCAAGGGCCATATCTGCAGATTAATGAAGATGATGCTGTTGTTGATTTAAAGAATAAGTTATTTCTTATTTTTGACGGATTTGGTGGTTCTAATATTGGAGATGCTGCAGTTGAGAAGATTAGAGATACTATTTTAAAGTTCTACACTAAGATAGGTGGAGATCCAGATTCAACCTTTCCTTTCTACTATAGTCATAAATACTTAATTGAGGGAAATGCTCTGGTTAATTCAATGCATCTAGCACACTCAATTATCAAAACAGAAAATCAGGATAAAGACCTATCAAGTAGAGGTGGGGCATCATGTATTGCTGCAACTTTAGCAGATAGTATTCTTACTACTTCTGCCACAGGGAGCTGTAGTGCCTTTCTGTTTAGGCGTGGAAAGTTAGACAATATTGTGAGGCCAGACTCTTTAGAATCTTTAAGTGAAGATAGCTACGATATTCAATTTAGAACTACGCCTATGAGTGGTTTTGGATTATTTGACGATCTTCACTTAAACGTAAAGGAGTTCAAAGTCATGACTGGAGATTTATATATCTTTATGACTGACGGTATTTACTCAAGAGTGACTCACAAGGAAATCAAGCATACTCTTGAGAGACAAGACCTTGATGATAACGGGAAAATAAAAGAGCTGACTAAGCTTTCAAATCAAAGAGGAAACCTAGATAATCAGTCGACTATTTTCCTCCAGTTTTAGTTAACGATTTAATAATCAGTTGCTTACCTGCCGAATTTAGGTGACAATATCTCTATGGCAGAAAAAATATTAGTCGCTGACGACAGTCTTACAATTCAAAAAGTTATATCAATCACTCTATCAAATACTGACTATGAGCTAGTCGAGTGTTTGAACGAAAATGATCTCCTTCAAAAATTAGAAGTAGATAGTTTTGACTTAGTTTTACTTGATTTTAACTTATCTGAAAAATTATCAGGGTATGATCTTGCAAAGAAGATTAAAGATCTTTCTCCTGATACTCAAGTTCTAGCTATGCTAGGGACTTTTGATACAATTGATGATTATCAACTTTCAGATTGTGGGATTGGCGATAAAGTTGTTAAACCTTTCGAAAGTGAAAAGTTTATTCAGAAATGTCGAATTCTCTTAGATAGTAAAAGTGAAGCAACAGATATCAACTTAGAAGAAACAGAGTCTTATTCAACAGAGTCTGAAGAAGAAATTGATGAACCTGAAGACATCATTGGTGATGACTGGGTTGTTGACTCACCTAGACCAAGTGATGACTCAAGTGCAACACTGTCTAAGTCTGATCAAGAACCTGAAGAGCTAGTTTTTGACGAAGCTACTGCTGAAGATGCTTTAAGTGAAGAAATGAAGGGATGGGGAATAGAAGTTCCAAGTGTAATTGGAACAGAAAATAAATTTGGTGTATTCCCTCCTAAAATAGAAGCTCAGTCAGTAGAGACTGAAGAAGAAGTTGAAGAGCTAGATAATGTTTTAACTTTAAACGATAATGCTCAAGAGTCACAAGATTCAGACTTAATATCTCTAGATGAAATTTCTGATAATGGTAATGAGGAAGAAGAGGACTTAGATGAGACCGATCCTTCTTTTCAGATGCCTCAAGAGTTTTTAAATGAAAAAGAGACTTATCACTCAATTGAAGAAGAAATAGATAAAGACGACTTTTGGGCCGTTGATGGTGAAAGTGAAGAAGATAGTTTTGATGAGAATCAAAACTCATTTGAGACTAAACCCTCTTCAAGTGTTGAGGACTTAGACGATATTGCTGAAGATGAAGTTGATCAAATCTTTGCAGATCTTGAAAGTGAAATTGACTCAGAAAAAGAAAGTTATACTATTGAAAATCTTGATAATACAAATACTAGATCTCCTGCAATTGAAGTAGATATTGATACAGCAGAGATTGTTGCTCAAGTTAAGGAAGCTATCACTCCTGCCCTTGAAGAGTTAGTTCAGAAGTTTTGTAGAGAGAAAATTGAGCAAGTTGCTTGGGAAGTTATTCCTGACCTTGCTGAGAATTTAATAAAAAAAGAGATCAAAGATATTACTAGTACTCTCGAACATTAGTCTAAAAATAAAGAACCAGAATATATTTTTTTGATGAGGCCCTTACTTTCTATGAGGGCCTCTCCATTTTGACCAATTCCTTTAAAGATTCCCTTGTCTACATTCTTATCATCTCTAATTTCAACATTTTGACCTAAGTGAGA
>NZ_JBFGYP010000197.1:0-3810 GCF_041587335.1 Halobacteriovorax sp. | reverse complement strand
TTTTAAAGTCTCAGCAATGAACCCATTTGGGTTTAGTAGAATTAATAAGTAAAACCCCAAAACTGTTGGTGGAAGAATAAGAGGTAAAGCAAGTAAGGCCTCTACAATAATGCGAAGTTGTTTGCGTAAACCTACTACCCACCAAGCAAGAGGAGTTGATATAAGAAGTAATATAAAAGTAGTAACAGAAGCTACTTTTAACGTTAGTATAATAGAGTCACTATTTAACACTAGAGCTCTCCTTCATCTTATATCCAAACTTTTTTATAATGCTAGACACCTCATCTGACTTTAAATAGTTGAAGAAGGTTTTCATACTATTTAGATTCTTTGTTCTCTTTAAAATAACGGCACTTTGCTCTATAGGAGTATAGAGCTTCTTACTAATAATTTGATACCGTTCCTTATTGATCTTCCCTGCAACAGCTAAAGAATGTGCAACAAGCCCAAAAGGTATATTTCCAGACTCTACAAATTGAAAAGCTTGTCCAACATTTGATCCATAAACTAATCGCTCATCTATTTTTGAAGTCTTTTTTAATTTCCCAAGAGCTTCTTTAGCTGCTTGTCCATATGGAGCTAGTTTAGGATTAGCAATAGCAATTTTACCAGAAGTAGTTCTTAGAGTATCACTCCAAAGCTTCTCCTTTGGACAAGAGTTACAAATAAAAGCTAATGTGCCCATCGCGTATATAAACGGAGAATTCTCAAGACCTAGTTCATTATCTAAGATTAGATCTATCGTTTTCGTATCAGCAGAAAAGAAAGCATCAAAGGGAGCACCATTTAATATTTGAGCGTAAAGACTTCCAGTAGATCCATAGCTGACTTGTATTTTTATTTTATACTTATCTTCAAATGAATTTACGATTGAATTCATAGCATGATTAAAGTTTGTGGCCACTGCAATAGTCGGACTATCAGCAGAGACCTTTAAACTAAATAGTAATATGAGGACTAGAGAGAGTAACTTCACTAAGCATCTATGTCATACTCATCATGACCTGGAATTTCTTCAGGAAGTGGATCAATAAATCCAATACCTAAGTGAACTAATCTAGTTCCAGCATTACAATTTGGTCTTGTATTCTTTCCAATAACAATTCCAGATTTGTCTGCAAAAATCTCTTCTTTAACTTGTCCAAAAACATCATAAACAATAGCAATCAACTGACCTTCTTTTACAGAGTCTGTTAAGCCCGGAAGTACGTCAACAACTCCACCCTTTGTAGAATTAATCCAATATGAAACATCACAGATTACTGCATCTGTAACGAGGTCTTCAACTTCTCCATCAATCATCTTAAGAAACTTCATTGTATTTAAAATACCTTCGAGAGTTTCATCAATTAATGTATGCTGAAAAGCATTTGGATTACCAATTTCTATTGTAATGGCAGGGATACCGTTTTTATTTGCCCAGCTTCTAAGAGTTCCTTCTTCATCATATTTTTTTACAATAATTTGAGGATTCTGAAGATAAGCTAATCTTTGACACTCTTCATCTTCAATATCCGCTCTAATATAAAGACTATTCACACGTCCATGACTAGCTGTATGAAGATCTAATAAGTAATTAAACTTAGACACAATTTTACTTATAAAGTGATGGGCATATATCTTACTAGGAGTCCCTACAGGTTCTCCAGGCATGATTCTATTTAAATCTACGTTATCAGAAAATTGTCTTTGATTTAACAAGTATCCAGGAGTATTGCATATTGGAACAAGAACAAGAGTACCACTTAACTTCTTAGGATCTATACTTTCTATAAGCTTAAAAATTGTAGAGATTCCGTTTAGTTCATCTCCATGAAGAGCTGCGGTAACGCCGAGAGTTTTACCTTCCTTCATTCCTCTAATGATTACTACTGGAACTTTCCAAGGAACTCCTAAAGAGTTATCTGCAACATCAATTTGAAGTCTGTGGATTTCACCTCTTTCTAATGAAGAAATGTTTAAGTCATCTTTTGTTTTTACTGTTAAAATCTTTTCCATTTTTCCCTCTAAATCATAATCTCATTCATAAGTGACTTGTCATTATCAAGAGACGTAAATAGTTTCTTTCTAAAATTGCCTTTCTTATTAGTAAGATTAAGAGACATTTTATCTATGGCCATTATTGTTAATACTGTTTGTATGTAAGCTTCAATTAAATCATCTGTACCAATACCAAGGGTATTGAAATCCTTTCTATCCATTAGAAGAAGTCTTGAAGTATCAGATGACCACTTGTTATCTGATAGTTTTTCAGAGAGATTCGTTCCAAGAACTTCCCAACTCTCACCTTCAATTGTTGATTCCAATGGACTTTTAGCTCTTCTTGCATAAATTGCACATGGGAAAAATCCGTTAGGAGTTGAATAAACAAGAACTCGAAGATCTGCAATAAAAGTCTTTCCTTTCTTATTAGGAATAGTACCAATATGAAAGTATTTTCCAGACTGAGTCGTTGAACTCCAGTTGTAATGACCAATTAGACTTTGAACAATGAATTGATCGTAATCATGTTCAAGTTTCATAAATTCATTCAACTCATGCTCAGATGTAATAGTGTATACTCCCTGACCGGCATTGGAGTAAGGATTCTTAACAACTGCCTTTCCTCCAAACTTCTTTACCCACAGAGGAATTTCTAACTTTGAAACATCTTTGATTGTTTCAGGCATTAGTATTTTTAATCCTGACTCAGCGATCTCTGAATTAAATAACTCATAGGCCTTATTTGCCAGCAGCTTATTTCTTCCACCAGAAAGACATACAAGTGTTGGGTTATAGATTAGTGTTTTTGTTTCTATAGGAATTCTATTCCAAGGTTTTTGAGTTACATATCTAAATGCAGCTCTTATTGGAGTTTTTTCACCATTGTGCTCTACAAACATTACACCATCATTAAAACTGATAAGAGAATCACTTCCATTGTAATGAGAAACAAGTAAGACCTCCTCTCCAGTAATATCAGCAATAGTAGCAGCATACCCCGAAGTTTCCATATGGTTCTTATCGTAAATAACTGCTAGCTTTCCAGCTGGGAGTCTCTTCTTTTTTAAGAGAGGCACAAATGAGTTTTCAATAAGGGATTTATAGCCTCTGTACTCATCAGATTCAGATGCTGCAGGCATAGACTTTTGCCCCGAAGGACACGAGTTTGTTTCAAGAACAACCATCTTTCTATTTCCATTCTCAGTAGCGACATAAAATAAGTCAGCTCCTCCCCAATGAAAATTTGTAGATTGATATTTTAAAACTTCGCCTAAGGCCTCTGGGCAAACCTGAGGGTTCAAATGAACATATCTATTAATTATACGGCTATGGTTTAGCGTGAAAAAATGACCTACCATTGAATGTAGATGAGAATTTAATGCTTTAGGATAAAAATGTTTCTCAACCTCAAACCCGTCAGGTTTAAATATTTCAACTTCATTTTTCATCTACCACTCCAAACTACTTGAGCTTATTCTTTAACAATTGATATCCGTAACCAGTGTAGTTCTTCTTAATTATTCCCCACACAGAGGTTTGTAATTCAGAAATCTCACCGAGTACAACTAAATCTTTATTCGAACAAAATTTATTTTTTGCAGCTTCCGGCACGATTGTAAATGCCAATCCTTGCGCTGTTACCATCTCTATTAAATCTCTATCATCACCTTCACCTATTACCTTAGGTGTAATGGAATTTTTTGAAAAGAATAGCTCTATTTCGTATTTTAAGTAAGAGTTTTTTGTATAATTAAAAAATGGGAGTTTAGTCAAAGATTCAGGGAATCCTCTTTTATATTTTTGATACTTCTTGTGGGCTATTACATA
>NZ_JBFGYP010000196.1:0-3831 GCF_041587335.1 Halobacteriovorax sp. | reverse complement strand
CACCTTTTGCTCCAACAAAATCAAAGACTGGCGAACTAAAGAAGTACAGAAAAACAGAAGAAAATAGTCCAACAAAGAGAGAAAGTAATAAGGCGACCTTAACTCTACTATGAATCTGGTCAGAGTCACTTATTGAGTAGGCCTCACTGACTGACTGAATTGATGTATGAATAAGAAAATTAAATACCCATGTAAAAGAACTTAAGATAACGACGCCTAGAGATAAAGCGGCAAGCCACGTAGTATCTTTATTACCAATTAAAGCAGTATCGACAATTCCAGTAACAGGTTCAAGTAAAGAACCAAAAATATTAGGAAGTGAGAAAAAGAAAAGCCCACTTAAAGTGAGCTTTACAGAACTTGAAATTGATTTATCAGTCATTAAGGCTTATTTACAGCGAAGTAGATAGCAATGAAGAATAATGTAATGAAGCCCCAGAATAACTTTGGCTTAACATCTTTAGATAGTCTTTTTGCAAGCACAGGTCCAGCAACGGCAATAACAAGCCAAATAACCATCTTAACAATTACCCAAGTTGGAAAACCTTCTCCATGGGAAACACCAATACGAGCAAGAAGCCCCATTCCTGAAACAAGAATTAATAAACTTGTTATTCCAGTAATAATTTTAATATGCTTTGGTTGTGTAGAGTAATAACCTACAGCAAGCCCTGCCACAGTAAGTAAAATACAAAGTAAGTGTATTACTTTATAAACTTCATAAGAGATCATAGAATTTCCTTTCCTTTAACTTATTTCTTGTTTTTTTCTTCTAAATTATTAATTAATTTCTTCAACTCTTCAATAGATTTAGCGATTTGTTCTTCCTCTGTAGAGATACCTTTAAATATCCCCTTGAATCTCTTTGCATAATCACCAAGGATAGCATTAGCAAAAAGAGCCGTATAAACAGCAAACATTGCTGTCCCTAAAAGCATTAGCATAATACTGAAGATCTTTCCTGAAAATGTAACAGGAACCACATCCCCATATCCAACAGAAGTCACTGTTGCAAAGCAAAACCAGACTGCATCTATAAAGTGATCCATTTCGGAGTTTGCATCTTTTTCGATATAGAAAATCCCAACAGAACAAAGGAAGATGAAAAAGTTCCCAAAGACTGTGAGGGCAACAAATTCAAAAGAAGTTACGAGATGAAGAATACGCTTATAAATGATTTTATTACTATTGGTCACAATTGCTCTCTTTTCCTTATTAACTTTGTTCAGTAAAATAATTATATGGCAAATTCAGACAATTCAAAGAAAAAAGAAAACAAGATCTATCGCGGTGCGTACAAGTATATGAGAAATACTAATATCTACTGCGAGGAGACTTTTGAAGTATTTAAAGATAAAGGAGACTCTAGCATGCTCTTTCAGAGTCATATCATGTCTAGAGTCGCAACGGGCGAGCTTTTAAATATCTCCGTCGACTTTAAAGTCAATAAAGACTATATCCCAACTCTTGTTGTTATTAATAAAGTACTTGGTAACAACAATGTCGTTGAAACATTTTCTTTTAACAGTAAGAACAATACGATCAACTACTCTTTTGAATCTGCAAGTGAAACAGAAAAACTCGTTCTAAACACTACTCCTAAGTTCTCTATCTCTACGCCAGCAGTTTGTACAAGTATGCTCCATTTAAGATCAAAGAAATTTGATTCTACAGGAAAGAATATCTACAACGTCTTATCGAGCTCAAATCAATGGAGCTATGAGAGTGAGCCTTCATTTAATACCATTACAATTAGAAGAATGAATCAGGCCAGTGAGACAAAGACAATTGACGGAAGTAACGTCCAAGGTGTCGACTATAAAATTGAATATAAAGAAGAAAGTGATGAGTATGATAAGGATGCACCAAACTTACGATGCTTTGTTAGCCAGTATGTGACAATTCCCTATTTTTTAGAAGATGGAAAGGGCACTAAAATAGAAGTTAAATACTTTAATAATCTATCAGAAAGAGAGCTAGACTAAAGGGCTCACTTACATTTCTTTTTTAGATTTAAGTTATTATAGAATGCTTTACGAGCAATATTACAGACTCCTGAAATATCAGATTTCTCTTTCTTTAACTCCCTAGCAATTTGATTACTTGCAGAGATAAGCTGATCTTCCATTTGTCTTATCTCCCCTGGCGAGCAATCCTCATCATCAACACTCTCTGTAATTAAATCTGTAAGTCTTGAAGTCTCTAGATACCCTGGTGACTTATCTAAACTATCCGCTACAGACCTGAGAGAACATACTTTAAAGTGTTCTTTTTTTACTAAGAGAATTGTGTCTAAGACTTCTTCTTTTTCACAAACTTTCGTATAAGAGTAATAATTATCGACCATGGGTCTTTTATCTTCATAGTCTCCAATATCATCGTAATAACTTTGACTATAGGCCGTAACCATATCTTTTAACTTTAAGACAGTTAACAGAGATGCACTCTCTAAACATGTTACAGACCAAGCAGAGCTCATTGAAAGACAGAAAATTAAGATTATTTTTTTCATCAAAGTAATTATAACTACAACTATACTCACCATGAAAAAACAAGTAGTTAGAAATGAAGTGACCCCCAATAAAAGGAGTCACTATTAAAATTTCTTATTGAATAACGAAGTCTTTAACCTGTTCGCAGGCGACATCAAGAGTCGTTCTCTCTATTTGATATGGCTCCATAAGCTTTAGGAGCTGTTGCATTGTTCTTCCCTTCCATGAGCGTATTCTCGAATCGACAACAATAACTCCACCGATATCACTTTCGGTTCTAAGAAGTCTCCCTAGTTTTTGATGAAGTGATCTTGTTCTATGGGAGAGGTAGTAATCAGTGAATTCGTTTCCAATATTTGATTCATAAAAGTCACGTCTATCCTGAATAACTAAATCCATACGAAGATCAGGAATTTTATCAACAAAAACAAATTGTAGAGCATCTCCAGGAATATCTATCCCCTCTCCAAATGACTCCATCCCTAAAAGAATACCTGAGTCAGAGTTCTTAAAGTCCTCAACTACATTATTTCCCATTCCTTGAATAAAGAGAGGTATCTCTCCATCAAATTCTTCAAGAAGTAACTCTCTAGCAATTTCAAATCTAGAGCGTGCAGAGAATAAGAGAAGGCTTCTTCCTTTAAGGTCTCTAATTAGTTTTGAAATCTTTTTCAGAGTTTGAGGAACAAAGCTCTTATCCCAAATTGGAAGCGTGTCATCGCATAGAAAGACTTTTGTTTTATTTTTATAATCAAATGTCGGAGGAAGGTAGAATCCGGCCTTAAATCTTCTTTCAGGTTCTAGGTATGTATATCCTGTTGCCCATTCGATTCCTCTACTACCTTGATCACCTTTATCGTTTCCAAGCGTTGCAGAAGTAAAAACAACAGAGTCTGAAATCTCAAGGAGTCCTTGATGTAACACTTTTCCAACATTTACAGGAGAAGCACTTACACTCAGTCCATACTCTCCATGATACTTAAGCGATTTAGTATATCCCTCTTTTTCAACAGGTTGATCTAGAGCAACTTCTAAGGCCTTCTGAACATCATCTAGGACACCGATGAATTTTTCAAACCTAGTGAATGCTACAATTTGATTTTCATCAGTAAGCTCTTTCACATCCCATCTAGAGTGATATGGAAGAAGGTAATTATTTAAATTTGTAATAATAAATCTAATAGAATCCAGATGATTGAAGATGGCCATACCAAGCTCATCAGTTCTCTTTCTATTGATCATTGGAGCTTCATTCCAAAAGATATCAGTGTAGCGAGGACGCTTTTTGAAATAGCTCTCTACAACTGTAGGAAGTCCATTTAAGTGATCTTGGAGAAGT
>NZ_JBFGYP010000195.1:0-3887 GCF_041587335.1 Halobacteriovorax sp. | reverse complement strand
ATTGAGGCCTTAAATGAAGAGTTTGGACTTACAGAAAAGGGGTTAACTGCTGTTGTTGCCGTAGCATTTGGATATAAGTCAGATGATGATTTTAATGCTAAACTACCTAAATCAAGACTGGAACTTTCTGAGATTTTAACTAGGGTATAAGCATGTCTAAGACAATTTTTATTACAGGTTCAACTGATGGTATAGGACTAGAGACAGCAAAAGACTTTGTTTCTAAGGGCCATCACGTAATTCTTCATGGAAGAAGTAAGAACAAGCTTTTAAAGGTAGAAGAAGAGCTATCTAAACTTGGAAGTGTTGATAGCTTTATAGCAGATTTATCCGACTTAAACGCTGTTAATAAAATGTCAGATTCTATACTTGAAAAATACAAGAGCATTGATGTTTTAATCAATAATGCTGGAGTTTATAAAACTGGTAGTCCTATTGTTAAAGGGTATGATATCCGCTTTACAGTAAATACAGTTGCTCCATACCTTATAACGAAGAAGCTACTTCCAAGTCTAAAGAAGGGAAGTAGAGTTATTAACCTCTCTTCGGCCGCTCAAGATACAGTTGAAGTAGAGGCACTTCTTGGAAATATTAAATTATCAGACTTCGATGCCTACGCTCAAAGTAAGTTGGCAATAGCTATGTGGTCATTTGATATGGCATATAAGCATAAGGATTTAACTATTATCGCCGTCAATCCCGCTTCTCTCTTAGGCACTAAGATGGTTAAGGAAGGGTTTGATACAGATGGAAAAGATATAGGTATTGGAGTGAGAATTCTTTTAGCTCTATCTCTAGATCAAAAGTATAAGAGTGATTCTGGAAAGTACTTTGATAATGATAGTGGAAAATTTACTAGTCCACATCCTGACGGGGTATCAGATGAGAATATCTCTAAAGTCGTTCAAACTATTGAATCTATTATTAAAAAAGAGCTTAATTAGAGTTTTTGGTGGAGCAGCCCTTTTTAGGTAGTTCCACAATTTTTATGTAAATAGTATATAGTTAGAATGATTTATATCCTATCTTCCTTTTTATCCTCTATAACCTCATTTAAATTACAAATGGGGGAAAAATGAAATCATTATTATTATCTTTAGCATTACTTACATCAATTTCAACTCTAGCTAAGAATAGCTTCAAAGTAGATGACTTAGTTGGTTCATACTCAGTTTCTGGTGTTGATGTACCATATAGTGCAACAGTGACTCTTTCTAAAATGATGGGACTTCCTGTTGTTGAGTTTGTAGAAGAGGGTGAAACTGACTTTAGCTGTAAGGGTGTTTATTCAGTTTCTTATGGTAATCAGGTTGATTTAAGTATGTATTGTGGTGATATAACTTTTGCACAGGCCTACGAGAAGTTAATGAACGATGTTAAGCCAGACTTTACTCAAAATATTAACTTAGAAAATGTAACTGCAGCTCAAGCAAATAGCTCATTTGTAGCTCCAGTTAAGAGTTCACTTTTTGATAATATTCCATTTAAGTTTAAGTTCACTAAAAACTAATAAGATATATTAAAGGGACCTATTGTAGGTCCCTATATATTTTTCTATAAACTACTTCTAAGTCTTTCTCTAAATACTTCTAATTTCATGTCACGCTTCTCAGTTTGTTTTAAGTATTTTCGAACACTCTTTCCAAGGTTCAATGAAAGGAGATCAACTTTCCAGTCTGGTATATCTTTTTGATAAAGCTTCTCATAGAGAAAAGCTAGAGTTTGAACTCTTATTCTATTTCCAATTATTCCTTGAGTTAAGTACCCCCAAAAGTGGTACTGAAGCCCTGGGACGTCATTGCCTTCAACAAGTCTTTCAACTTTATAAGATACAACTGATGAGTTTCCTCGATTAACTGTTAGGGCGTCTCCACTCATGATCCATGGAATAACTCCTAGTGCAACGATTGGATCACCATAGATCTCTAATGATTTTTCAAAAAGTCTTTCAGGAGATACTGAGAAGTTCTCCTGTTCAAGTAGCCACATAAATAGTGGGGATGAGAAGTGATTATATCTCTGTGATTCATATGTGAATCTATTAAACATTTTGTGATTAGGATCTCCAATTGCTAGTTTGTACCTATTCTCTTCTTTTATATTTTCCCCTTTTTGAACAATAGGATTTTGTTCTTCATCGAGAAATGGGAATGTGAAATTTGCTACTGTCGGGAGATTTTCTTCTATCTGTTGACGTAGATCTACTTCATTTCTTAGTTGGAACTTAGGAGTCTCACCGTTTAAATAGTCTACATGGCGTTTTCTGGCCAAGTGGATATATGAGGCGAAGTAATTCTCTGAATGTTCTTTTAATTCTAGCTTAGGATTGCCATAGAGGATAAAAGCATTTTGTAGGTAGTACTCTGATCTATCCATTGGAAAGCCAGGCATACCTGTAATTCTCTCTAGGTATCTAGGTAGAGAGATTCCTGCAGGAATTGGATAAGCATCAACCCAAGGATTAATATCCTTTCTCAAGATATTCATTATTTCTTTCTTAAAATCTCTTCGAGTCTTATCTGGGTAGGCCTCTCTAATAGAGTTTGCTATTGTTTTAGCAAATGCATCCATTCTATCTGTATGGAGATACACCTCTGTTGCTTGGGTAGATACTGCTGTGAGTACTACTAAAGTAGGTATTACAATTTTTTTAAGAATAGATTTCTTTAGATACATTGGGTTTCCTATCTCTGACGAGTTAATGTCGTATTGTTCATTATATATAAGGAGATTTTATGTGATTATTTGACTCTCTAGTAGGTGTCTTGAACTCTTTACTAGTAGTGTCCATTTGTTGGACGAATTTTCATACTTATCCAAGCTTCTGATTTTGCAGTTAATAAATATAAGTGTCTAATTATAGGTATTTTTATACCTGTTAAGAAATTTGACAGCTTTGTAGATCTTTCAATTTTTCTAACTCATGAAAAGAAATAAACTAAGATGAGTCCATGAAAAAAATTATCATTCTTGGACTATTTAGCTCTTCAATTGCAGCATCACAAACTTGTATGCAAGACTTCTACAAGTTAACGCGAAATAATGAAGTGTTAAGTGTGTCATCACTGGAAAAGCTTTACAATAACTGCCCATCTTCTCAGAAGGAAGGTTTTAAGTATGATCTTCTTAGATCTGGTAGGAGAGTGAATAGTGATCAAAAGCTAACAGCTCTTAAAGACTTTATTTCAAGCAGTTTTAGTCAAAGTGATTATAAGACATTTGAAGTTTATAGTGCACATGAGAATTCATATGATCTCCAATATAATCTTTCAGATATAGAAAATATTGTAGAGTACGCCCCTGATGTATTTGATCATCTGTATTATGACTTCTCAGAAAGTGATCTTGTAGAGATTGCTAAAAAGGTAAGTAATCATCCAAACTTTGAAAATAAGCACTATATTCTCTCTCACTTACTCGCTCTTAGTCTTGATAAACCAATAGAGTTTCAAGACAAGCTCTTAGGGTATGGGGCAAGTTTTCTAAATACTCCTACGGGGATAGAGAATCTATGTCTTGCTGTGGAGGAGACGATACAGTCGAGGGTTGAATACCTATCAGATGACTATCATGATGAAGGATATGATAGCTTGATGGCCGAAGTGAATGAAGAAACGGATAATTATTTTAATAGTATTTCAAAGTATGTCTCACTAGATGGTGTTTATTGTGGAGGGGAGACTTTACGAAGTATGTATAATGATATTAAAGACCCTGAATTTTGGGGACTTGAGTATATGTATAGTCAAGATGACTATGAAGAGGATGAGGTAATTGAGACCTTATCTACAAGTGATGATGATTTCTTTTTCCTAAAAACAAAAGTGAGTTTTAATGATGATTCATTTGCTGCAAGAATAAAAATTACTAAGAGTTGTGCAAGTAGT
>NZ_JBFGYP010000194.1:0-4003 GCF_041587335.1 Halobacteriovorax sp. | reverse complement strand
GCTTATTCTTTCCAAGAACGATTACTTTTTTAGATATAGGGAAGCTCGCACCGTATTTTATGCGACACATTTCTACGACCTCTTGATTTGATTCAGGAGTTTGTCCTCCAAAGTCATTTGAAGGAATTCCTATAACTCTCAGTCCTTCTTTTTGATATTTTTGATAGAGTTTTTCAATATCATCTAGTTGTCCAGTATAACCACAACGTGTCGCTATATTTATAATGAGTAGAGCCTTTCCTTTGTATTGTTGTAATTTAATTTTCTTACTCTTTGGTGCTAATAAAGTGAAGTCAAAAATACTAGTCTCATCTTCAGAAAGAGATGATTGTGATATAAAGAGGAGTATTGTAAGTGCAATGATTTTCATAAGGCTACCTTTGTGAGTAATAAGAGTAACACTAATTACAACTAGTTAAAATTAATAACTCTTTTATCCCTTAATTTTTGTTAAAGTATTAGTCTAAATACTTAATATCCTTTAAGATTAGAGATATGAAATATCCTGAATTTAAAAATAACAATACATTTTCAGAACTCCATGATGGGTTAAATGAAATTGATCTTTTAAGAAAGTTTTCTTCTAATTTAAAAACTATTCACTACTTAACTACAAGTCATTATGCTGACTTTAACAGTTTAATCAGTGAGTATATCCTAGCAGGAACTAAGATATTTAGTATGGAGTTTGGTATTGTTTCAAATATTGTAGAAGATGAATATACCGTTCTAGATGTCATATCTCCTGGTAACGTCTTAAGTCCAGGTGATACCTTTGACTTAGAAGGAACTTATTGTCGCGAGGTCGTAAACTCCCAGAAAGTTATTGGACTTCCTCATGTTGGGGCAATAAAAGAGATGCGTGGGCATCCTGTCTATCAAAATATGAAATTAGAGTCCTATATTTCAGCTCCTATCTATAAAGAAGATGTAATATATGGAACTTTAAACTTTTCATCAACTGAGGTCAGAGAATATGGGTTTTCAGAGTATGAAAGAGAATTAATTTCAATGCTTGCTCACTCTATTGGCACGTACCTTTCTCTAAGGGATAAAGAAGAAAAACTTCAAAGCGCAAATAAAAGAATTAGAACATTAACAGGTTACCTTGCTCATGATTTAAGATCTCCTCTTGGAAATATTTTTAGCCTAGCTGAATTATTGCCTGAAATGACTGAAGAAGAGTCTATAGAGATGATTAATGAAATTAAAGAAATCTCAAATAAGGCCATGGAGATAGTAAATACTGTTTTAGAAGCAGCAATAATAGGAGAAGGTAAATTAAGTTTAGATAAACGAAAGTACTTATTAGGAGATATTATTTCTGAGTCTATTAATGACTTTAAAACATACTCTAATAACTCTAATTTAAGCATAGAAGAGAATATAGAAGAGGCGCTTGTATTTATAGACAAAGAGAGAATACATCAAGTGTTTACAAACCTATTGTCTAATAGCTTAAAGTATTCAAAAGAAAATTCAATTATATATATATCAATTATAAATAAAGAAAAAGGTGTAGAGTTTTCAATGAAGAATTCTATAAAAGATAATAATAAGGTAAATAATATTGGAAGAAGCTCTGAAGAAAAAAGCTATGGTTTTGGTCTTGAGATTGTTCGTGAGATATTAAAGCTGCACTCTAGTGAGCTTCTTATTGATATTAAAGATGAAGAATTTACAGCATCATTTGTTTTAGAGTATTAAACTTCCTAATGTTTTGTGAAAACTTGTGAGCATGTGTTATAACCCTCACAAATCTACATAAATTTGGAAACTCATAATGAAGAAAATTTTACTCTCTATAATAGTACTACTTTCTATTTTGATCCTGACAGTACTAGTGACACCTTTCAGTTTATTTCAAAAACAAATTTTTGAGGCTATAAACTCAAGCTCAAGTATACGTGTTTCTACAAACGATTCTATCTCTTACAACTTGTTAAATGCACAAGAACTAAAGGCCGATAATATTTCAATTGAATTACCTGACTATTTGATTGACTTTGAGACAGTGCTCTTAAGAGTTGATATAAAATCTCTAATAAAAAAAGATATTGTAATTGAAGAATTGAAATTTAAAATTCGCTCTATTTCTGAAAAGAAAAACTTAAATAAAAAAACTGTTAATAAAAATAAAGAAAATAAAGCTAAAGGGATAGACTCAATAACTGTTAAGAATATTGATATTATTATAGATGAGGCCCTTTTAAGTGACTACAATGTAAATAATATTTCAATTATATCTAAAATTATCAACGTAAAGTTAGACGAACTTCTTATCGAAGGAAATATAGATCTATCTATATTAAATAAGGATTTGGAAGGTATTATTTCTCTTAAGAATACTGACTTTCAAAATATAGAAATAGATTTGAAATTAAATGATCTCGATAACTTGTTTCAACAGATAAAATTAAATGACATTAAATTGCATGGTGCATTGGAACTCAAATATAAGGGTCGTATTGAGAACTTTTCAGAACCCTTAAATAATGTGATGAGTTTGACCATTGAAGGTGAAAATTTAAGATGGGTAGGGAAGGACTTAGACGAGATATTGGATGCCTATATTGATAGTAAAAAAGTTGGTCTACTTGATGTTGCCGGGTACCTGACTCTAGGTCCAATAGGGATTCTTGTCTCTAAGGGAACAGACCTTGCTAAGGCCGGCTTGAAAGGTGTCGTTAATGGAGAAACAGTTATAGATAAGGTCTTTACTAAGGTCACAATGAATCAGAAGGTTGTAAGTCTTGAAGATGTTGCTGTAGCAACTAAAAAGCATAGAATAGTAGCAAATGGAAAAATTAATTTAAACGATCATAGATTTGAAGATTTTAATATTGGTACTGTCGATGAGAAAGGTTGTAGTATATTTGCGCAAGAGATTTCAGGAAAATTAGTAGACCCTGAGATTGGAGCACTTAACTCTATTATGAATGAGACTTTCTCAAAGTTTAAAGAGCTATTTAAAAGTAGTATCTCTTTAATAGTAGATAGATGTGACAATCAGTACCGTGGTGTTGTGAAGTAGTATTGATGAATTTTATTACTTGATACCTAAGCTATCAACTCTTTTGGCTATAAGGTTTATTCTACTTGAATACTCTTCATAGTGTGCTGTTGAAATATTTGACTTGAATAGGTTAAAGGATCTAAATACTTCAGTAATTCCCTCTCTAACTTCTTTTTTTACAAAAGGTATATAGGCAATATCTATAAATGAAATGGTATTTCTCTCAAGCTTAAGTTCTTTGGCATAATCTAAAATTATTACCCAGTTCTCATAGTAGAAAAGTGTAGATAAGAATTTATCTTTATTATTCTCAGAAAGAAAAATATCTTTTTCAAAGAGATAGTTTGTCTTTTCTATTATTGCAAGTATATCAGTAGGGGATGCACTCGCTAACGTTCTACCGAGGATTTGTCTAAAACATTCTTGATATTTTACCACTACTGGTGAATTAGGGCAGCTTATTCTTATAGAATTCTCATTGTACTGGAGTAAGAGCTTTTTACTTTCAGTAATATTATACTTTAAATAGAGCTTAGAAGAGATCAATCCAATAACTATAAATATAGTGAAAATAAATATTTTTCTAAGGATTGGTTTCTTCATTAAAATATACTCCCAGTCCGAATTTTACTTTCTTAGCATCTCCAATTGGCTCAATAACCTTGATGATAACTCTTCTATTTAGTGGAAGGTTATCTAGAATAGGAAGTCCTTTTTCATCTACATTTTCAGCAACCGGCTCTGTATCTCCCTTTGTTACTGAGACTAATTTTTTAGGGTTAAATCCTAGGTACTCGAATCGAGCGAGAACTTTTGCTGATCTTAATGCTCCGAGTTCCCATGCACTATCTATGCCTGGCATCTCTCTAAACTCATATGGATCACTATGTCCCTCAATTATGACTTTATAGTTTGGATCTCTTGATCTAATGATATCTATCAGAGTATCAAGTGCTGGGATCGAGTTGGTTTCAATTTTTGCAGATT
>NZ_JBFGYP010000193.1:0-4024 GCF_041587335.1 Halobacteriovorax sp. | reverse complement strand
TCTACACACCTTGTGCTCTCCTCTTTAGAGATTACTGTCGGTCCACTTACTACAGAGGTTAACAGTACTAGTGAATAGATTTTATTCTTAAAGCTCATTAGTTTCCTTAAATAATCTTCTAATCTATTATCTCTCATCGGTAAGTTTTTATAAAGCTTTAGTTAAAAGGTCGGGTATACTGTATGTGTTTTAAGCTAGTTAATGCTATTTGGCCGAAAAATTAATGGCAAATATATGTGTCATAGCAATGAAATATGGTTAATAAGTTCAAGAATATAGACTTTTAGCGGGAAAGAGAGTAAGTATCAAGACATGCACTAAATTGTTGCACAGGTCTTTTTATATATTAAGACATGTAAATATTTGATAAACTCTACTTATACTCAGGAGATGGAATAATGAAGAGAACATTTTTAATAATGTCAGTACTACTTTTTTCTATGACTTCTTTCGCTGGTAACATTGCCAATGGAAAGAAAATATTTAAAAAGGTTAACTGTGCCCTTTGCCATAATGCAAATGGAATGGGAAAAGCAAAAAACGGTAAGATAGCTCTTTTAAAAGGACCTCAGATTGCAGGTCTAGATGAAGCCTATATTGCTGAACAAGTTACAGCTATTCAAGGTAAGAAAAGAAAAACTAAGAACACTTCAATGATGTACGCGAAGATTAAGAAGCTTAAGCCTGCTGAGATTAAAGATATCGCAGCTTATGTTCACTCTCTATCTAAAACTAGACACGTTGGAATGCTTCAAAAGAAATAATTATCCATGCCCCGATGTCATAAATGCTTCGTCGGGGTTAATTTGTTTTCTAGCCGTGTCCAAAGAAAGAAAGTAGTCTTCTGCTATTTTCATAGAATCTGATAAGTCAGGACATTTAAAAATCATATTCCTAAAATTCGCAGCATTACTTAGACCTGCAGCAAACCAAACCATATGCTTTCTCATCATTACTAAAAGAGTTCTCTCTCTATCAGTATACATTTGATTGTATTCAAATAATCTCTGCGTAATTTCCCAGTAATCACTTGGTGTAAAAGAAATAGTTTCACCAGCTTGAATATAACTTTCTAGAAATATAAATGGGTCTCTTAGTGGTCCTCTTGCGAGCATAAAAGCATCACACTCTGATGAGGACATTCTCTTTTTTACAAGGCTTGCACTATGGAGATCTCCGTTTCCAATAATAGGGAGAGGGCTATCTGATGCGAGCTCCTCTAGTAGTTCCCAGTTTGCTTGTCCTTTGTATTGTTGAGTTCTTGTTCGTCCATGGATGGCAACAAACTCAACTCCTTCTTCTTTTGCAATATGGATGATCTCTTTGGCATTGATCGTATCGTCATCCCAGCCAGTTCTTATTTTTATTGTTAGTGGAACATCTATGGCCTTCTTAATCGTTCCAAAAAAGTGTCCAAGCTTACTAGTGTCCTTCATAAGAGCAGAACCACTACCTTTAGTCACAACCTTTCTAACTGGGCATCCCATATTTATATCAATAAATTTAGGCTTACTTTCTAGTGCAACTTTTGCTGCCTTGGCCATACTTTCAGCGTCTTCGCCAAAGAGTTGAATACCTATATGTTTTTCATCAGGGTGAATACCCAACATTCGAATCGTTTTTTCGTTACCGTAGTTAATTCCATGACATGAGATCAGCTCACTGACTGTTCCACCGCAGCCAAGCTCTTCCATAAGTAGTCTAAATGGAAAAGCGCAGATATTTGACATAGGAGCAAGCAGGAGAGGAGAAGCGAATGACACGCTGCCGAGTTTTATTGCTTCACGTCTTTTAGAGAGAAGGTCAATTTTTTCCTGCAGACCTTTTGAAAATGGTGTAACTTGTGTAATATTCATGCCGAGTTTTTAGCAAAATCTTATAGATTCGGGAAGCTGTAATGGAGTTTTTTTATGCCTAATGTTGAAGAAATTAAAGGACATATCGTTTTTGACTGCGATGGGACGCTTATTTCTAGTCAAGAAGGGATAATTCAGGGCCTACAACAGCTACTTGGAGAGGTTCTTAAGCGTGAAGTTCCTAGATCTGAAGTTGTTGATAAGTATACTGCAGATATGCATGACCTTGCCTGGCGCTTTGGTTTAAATATATCTGATGAGACAGTTAGAGATGCCTTATTCAAAAGGTGGATAGAGATATCAAATCAAGATCGTCTTAAATACGTTTTGTTTGATGAGATGAAAGATCTCTTGATTAAGCTTGGCGAGTCTGGATATAGACTCTATGTTTGGACTGCTCGTGACAGAATGAGTACACTGTCTATCCTGAAGTCCCTCGATGTAGCTAAATTCTTTTATGAGTTTAGATGTCTCGATGACACAATTCCAAAGCCACATCCTATGGGGCTTCAAGAAATGTTAGAGGGTGTTGATAAGTCTAAAGTCATTATGATTGGAGATAGTATCACTGACATGCAGGGAGCGAGAGAGTTTGGTTGTAAGTCTATTGGGGCTCTTTGGTGTACTCACGTAAATGAAGAGATTTTGAATGGTGCTAGACCAAATTTTAAGGCCAAAACGCCAAGTGAATGTTTTGAAATAATAGAAAGAGAAATAAAGTAGAGGATAGAGATGTTTGATAATTTAAGTGAGAAGTTTGCTGATGCTTTTAAGAATCTTCAGGGAAATGGAAAGATTTCTGAAAGTAATATTGAGGATGCATTAAAGCAAGTTAGAACAGCTCTTCTTGAAGCTGATGTAAATTTTAAAGTTGTTAAGCAATTTATAAATGCAGTTAAAGAAAAATCATTAGGTGAGAAGGTTATTTCAGGTGTTAATCCTGAAGAGCAATTCATTAAAATCGTAAACGATGAACTTGCACTTATCATGGGGACGGCCAATGAAGAAGTTAACCTAGATAGAGATGGTGTTGTTCCAATTCTAGTGGTTGGATTGAACGGTCAAGGTAAGACTACTTTTTCTGGAAAGCTTTCACTTCATCTTTCAAAGAAAAAAGATAAGAAAGTACTTTTAGTTCCTGCTGATACTTTTAGACCAGCGGCCAAGGATCAGTTGATTACTCTTGCTAAGAGTATGGATATGGATTGGTTTGATTCAGATCTTTCGACTCATCCTAAAATTATTGCAGAAAAAGCAATGGCATACGCTAAAGATAATTCATACGACGTAGTTATCGTAGATACTGCAGGTCGACTTCATGTTGATGATGAGCTGATGGGACAAATTAAAGAAGTAAGAGAATCTCTTAATTCATTTAACCCTGAAGTTTTAATGGTTGCTGATGCAATGACTGGACAGGAAGCAGTAAATGTTGCAAAAGTTTTTCATGAAGCAGTAAACCTTACTGGTGTTGTGCTTTCAAAAATGGATTCTGATGCTAGAGGTGGTGCGGCCCTTTCAATTAGACACGTAACAGGTGTTCCAATTAAATATATCTCTACTGGTGAGAAGATGAAAGATTTAGAGCTCTTTCACCCTGATAGACTTGCTGGAAGAATCCTCGATATGGGAGATGTTGTTTCTTTAGTAGAGAAGGCCCAAGACTCTATCGATGAAAAAGATGCCGAAAATATGATGAAGAACCTTGAAAAAGGTAAATTCACTGTAGACGACTTTATGAAGCAAATGGATATGATGAAGAACTTAGGTTCTATGTCTTCTATTTTAAAAATGATTCCTGGTATGGGTGGAATGCTTAGACAAGTTGGAGATCTTTCTCCAGCAGAAGATGAGATGAAGCGTATGCGAGTGATTATTAACTCAATGACTAAGAAAGAAAGACAAGATTATAAGATAGTAAAAGAATCTCGCATGACAAGAATTGCAAAAGGTTCTGGAACGACAGATTCTCAAGTTAAAGACTTCTTCCAAAAGTTCCGTCAAATGGAAAAAATGATGGGAGGAATGATGCAGATGATGAAAGGTGGTGGAATGCCGGGGATGCCAGGGATGCCTGGAAATCCTGGAGGAATGCCTGGACTACCTGGAATGCCTGGTCAGAAACAAAAGAAACCTCGTAAGAAAGGTGGAAAGTGGGGCGGAGGATT
>NZ_JBFGYP010000192.1:0-4086 GCF_041587335.1 Halobacteriovorax sp. | reverse complement strand
GAGCTATACTTACGAATAAGAGTCGTTCCTTCATACTGAAGATAACCTACGTCAATGATTTGATCATAATTAGGGTCAATACCTGTTGTTTCGATATCAAGTACGGCCCAACGTCCTAAAGGATGTGTCATATGTATCTCCAAAAATAACTTCACTTTGTGTGCTGCAAATGCGTATAGATATTGGCAATATCATCATTTTATCTTAGTCTGTGAAGCTTAAATGACAAGGAAACCTTATGAACACAGCACTAATTTTTCAAATTCAGTCGTATTTGATTTTATCTCTCATGATATTAGGTGTTTACCTTAGACGAAAAAGAAAGACCCACGTAAAAATAATGTCAGTTGTCATAATATGGGATATCCTATTAATACTGCAGATCGAATTGACTAGAAGCGCAATTGCAAAAGCGTCACAAGTAATGACAAATCCGATGATGCTAAAGATACATCTCTTCTTTGCTATCGGTTCAGTTGTGCTATACGTACTAATGATTATGTCTGGAAGAAAGCTCTTAAAGGGTGATATTTCAGTAAGACCAAAACATAAGAAGCTAGGATGGACGACTTTAGCTTTTAGAATTTTAACACTTGTAACGAGCTACTGGGCCGTTTCAAAATAAGAGATAGGATAAAGATGAACTTTGAAGAATTAACAGCACTTATTCAATCACAAATCGAAGACGCAAAGGTTCAGGTAACTGACCTTACTGGAACACAAGATCACTTAGGTCTTTTAGTTGTTAGTGATATTTTTGCAGGAAAAATGCTAATTCAACAACACCAGATCATAATGGATATTTTAAAAGAAAAATTAAAACAAGAGATTCATGCAGTTCAAATTAAAACAATGACACATGAACAAGCTAACGCACAAGGTATACAAATATAAGGAGTTAAATATGAGTAACGATAATCCATTTAATATTTTAGGTTCAGATAAAGTTCCACAAGAAGGAGCAACAGCTGTAACAGAGACAACTGAAACAAATGATCTTAATGAGAGAATTAAAGCTCTTATTGGTTCAAGTGATATCTTTCTATTTATGAAAGGAAACGCAGCTATGCCACAGTGTGGATTCTCTGCGAATACAATTGCTATGCTTGATGCTCTAAATGTTAAGTATAATACTTTTGATATTCTTTCTGACATGGATATCAGACAAGGCGTTAAAGAGTTTTCTAACTGGCCTACTTACCCACAACTTTACTTCAAAGGTCAACTAGTTGGTGGAAACGATATTATTACAGAGATGTATCACTCAGGTGATTTAGCTCAAGTTCTTGGAGCGTAAGTGAAAAAGTTCGAAGACCTAGCAGAGTGGTCACCAAAGAAAATGAGAACTCTTAGAAATAATCTAAATAATAGATTAGAGAGCTATAAGACTTCTGGAGATAATGCAAAACCTCTTCAGACAAGTCATGCTCTTTACGGCCTTTCAGCAGAAAGCTGCCAAGAGCTTTTAATAAAAGTTACAAGACTTTTAAAAAATCAAAAAACAAAATAGAAATAAAAAAAGGGAGCATCTAGCTCCCTTTTTTTATTACGCCTGAACTTTTTGCTCTAGCTTTTCAATTCGGCTTATAAGATTTTCATATCCTTATCGCAGTCATAAACAAAGTAAGATACTGGTTTATTATATAAACTATGAGAAAGAACAAGTATTATAAACAGTTCTATATTCACTTACTTCATATATTTTTTAAAGTCGCTCATATCAAAGTCAGGGATTATGCGCTCCTTGTGTGAGCCTATTGTAACAGACTTAATCCTATCGAAAGTAAAGAAATAATCTTTTCGTCCTGTCGCCTTATCAATTTTAATAAAAGTTAATCTAAAGTTATCATAGTCTAATATAATTTCTGCTGCATCAACAAAAACCTTTCCATTTTTTTTTCCATAAGATGGAGCTACAAAAACATAAGAATTGTAAAAGTCAAAATGACGAAGAAATCTTGTCTCTTTAAAATTCTCTATCAATCTTTTCTTTAATCCTTGCTCGCTGTATTTATCCATCCAATCAAGAGAGCTTACACTGAAATTTTCTGGTTCTTTTTCTCTGTAGACATCATTAAAGTTTTTCAACTTTTCTTTCTCATTACCGCTCACTCTAGAGAGGAATTTCTGTCTAAATTCCATAAGACCTTTCTCTATTTCTTTTGCCAGATCAACTAATGAAATCTTCCAATGCTCCAATTCTTTTACTGGAGGTCTTAAAATAGTTTGATGTTTTAAATTTTTAATTGAGAAATAAGCATCTTTAGAATTAACTTTAATTGTTGCAATTTCACTCTTTTCATCTAGGTCTTCGAGAATGAGAATAGATTTATAATTGTAATTTGCTCTTTGAGAGTTTTTCACAAATGAGCATAGCTTATAAGTACCTCCTATTTTTTCACCTATTGCTAATGGATCAGTTTCAAAATACTCTCTAAAATCGTATAAATAAGACTCATAATCCTTTGTAGTTCGTTCACTTTCGTAGAGTACATCATACTTTCCTTTCGATATTCGATATACAGGACAAACTAACTTTCCATTTAGTTCTAATCCTTTTCTAGAAAGCGATGCTACAGGGCTTCCATTAAGCTTCTTGTTATCATAAAATTCTATGGACGGTAGCTGAAATTCAGGTCTTGGTCCTGTCTCTTCTTTACCGTAAAAATCATCAATCAATACTATCGCATAATCTCTAGGGTCAATGTCATAATTATTCTCAAATGCCTCATCGTTTGGACTCTTTGCAAATGAGCCTAAAGAAATAAAAAACAATGTTACTAGAATTAAAATTTCTTTCATAATTTACTCACAGTTTACAATTACAGATGAAATAAAAATTAAACTAATCAATATAGTCTTCATACAGATACCTCTTACTTTTCCCATGTATTCTTTCATAGTAGTCATAAAACCTTTCTCCATATTTTCCGTATACCTTCTTTTCTTCAATAAAATAATCTTTCCTCAATGCATCTGAATATTTTTGGGTAAAATGACATTGCTCTTCTAGGTGTAAAAAATTCCACATTTTGGAATCACTCACAGTGCTGCCACCATTAAATTGCCTCATAAATCTAGCTTCTTTTAAGTCTCTAGAAAGAGAGTTTATTACTTTTTTGAATACAAACTCCTTATCTTTATTCATAAATTTATACTTCGCACGAGATGAAGCAGCAGCTTTAATATCTGTTAGAATAAAAATGCAAGCATATAGATGTTTTCTTTCTTCCCAATGCTTTTTACTATATTCATGTCCCACGGGGTACTTAAGTCGGTTTTGTATCATCCTTGCATACTGATGAAGGATTGCGACCTCTCCCTCCCCTAAATCTTCAAACTCTCTATTCATATAAATTTCGACATCGTCTCTTATTCCATTCTTATTTGTATCTGGTCCCTCGAGACTTTCAAAATTTACGCTAAACCATGATGGAAACTCTGGCTCTAATTCTGCGTTATACATTTGTGGATGATGTGTAAGCCACATATATGTATGTGGGAAAAAGTCTGCACATCGATACGCAGTAACTCCTAGAACTATGCAAATACTAATACGTACAAACTTGTTCAGTTTCTTCCATTTGTTTATTAGTGAGTTCATAAATAATTACCTGCTGAGAATACTAAATAAATATATTCTAACATGGGTTTTGAATAACTCTACTTCATCAAGGGATAGTAAAAAAATATTAGATATTTAAAAAAGGTTTAATCTAAAAGTATAGATAGTAACTTTTAACGTATTATCAATATTAAAGTTAGATCCTGCGGCCATTCGGCGAATTGTTGCAATAGGAACCTTTCATCCTTAATAAAACTAACTACTTACTTAAGTAATGATTCTCTTAAAATAAAAAAGTTAAAAAAAAGAATATGACACACAAATTCAGCAAGTTACAGCAAATAATGCTTTTTTTTCTATCGAAAAAAATCAATAAGTGATAAATTCCTAATATGGTAAGTAAAAGAAAAATAGATAAAATTGGTGATATCCTAAAGGAGAAAGAGAGCCTAGACGCATCTGACTTGAATCAGCTCCTTGAATGGAGAAATAGTTTTTCAAGTACACTCGACTACTACTTT
>NZ_JBFGYP010000191.1:0-4092 GCF_041587335.1 Halobacteriovorax sp. | reverse complement strand
TCAGATTTAGTAGAATCTTTATCACCTTTAACATAAACTATATCAGCACCAAGAGACATATCATTAACTCTTGTTCCAAAGAACAGGTCGATCTGGTTATCACTTGTATCTAAAACCCCTGCTCCTGTAGTATTTGAACTACCAACAACTCTTAATAAAGCAGATGTGTTAGATTCTGCACCTAAGTAAACTCCGTAAGTATAACTCCCAGAAGTTTTAAGAAAACCACCTTCAGCTTGAGGCTTAGTGTCTTGGTCAACTGAAGAACGATTATCAGCATTTATAACATTACCAGCATTACCCCATTCAAAAATCATTTGATTAGAATGATTTACAATGTTACCTGCATTCAAGAAAATATTTCTATTATCATCAATATAATAAGAACCTTCATTATCAGTCTCATCCATTCCTAAAGCTAATAGTCTTGCTTTTGTTGCAAGCGCAGAATTAGACATTAAAGCAAGTGTCATCCCTAACAGTAAACTTTTTTTCATTAATACTCTCCTGTAAAATGTATCTATTATTATATAAATAAATTTGTTGTTATATAAATTGTCTGGTTTTATTTATTTAATGTCAAAGGATTATCATTAAATTTTCATTACTTACTATATATATAAACGAATACTGTAATTGATTGTAAAGATGTATTGATGTTGTTTAAAAATTAGAAATAAAAAAGGATAGAAAAATCGAAAGCCATTTTATTCATAAAAAAAGGCCTCACTAAAAGTGAGGCCTTCGATATTTAAATTAAACTAAATCATAATTTAAATTAGAACCAGTAAGAAACACCTACTCTAGTCATTAGGTTATCTAACTGAAGAGTTCCTGCAGTTCCTGTACCGATTGAACCATCAACTTTAAGCTTTCCAAAGTTAAGAGTTGCACCAGAAGTAACTGTTGTAGTGTTTGCCTTTGTAGTCTTTTTACCAGCGTTATCCTTGTCTGTATTAAGAAGAACATTTTGAGTAATAGCTCCTCTTAAAACTAGCCAAGAGTTTGCATCTGCTTCAAAACCAAGAGTAAGTGGTATGAAAGTTTCTTTAGCTTCAACAGTTGAAGTCGTCTTAGTTTCTTCTTTACCTGAAACATATGCAATATCCATATTTAATCTTGCAGTTGAAGATACTTCATGAATTCTACCAACACCAACAGTCATAGTTGTTTCTGTATACTCAGTCTTAGCGCCTGCAATAGTTGACTCGTAACCAGCCTTATCATAATCAGCATATAATTTAGAACCCATTAAGTTATAAGCAACACCAACATTTAAAGAGTTACCTTCTAACTTATCACCAGCAGCTCCTGTGCTATCCTGGAATACGTTACCTTTTGACTCATCAGAAAGTGTCATGTTAGCGTAGGCTTCAATATCACCCATCATCATACCAAGACCTAAACCAAAGTTGTCATGTTCTTGACTTACAGCTGCAGACTCATCTTTAGCTGATGCATAGTGAAGTCTCGCTCCCCACTGAACACCCATATCTCCACCAAAGAATAAATCTAAAGCATTGTCATGTTTTAAAAAGTTATACTCACCAGAATCTTTAATAGTGTCATCAGTCACTATATTTACTCTTGAAGCATTTTGAGAATCAATTTCTGAACCTAAATAAACACCGTAGTTAAACGATCCCATCTCTCTGAAGAATCCACCTTCTGCGTGTGGAGTTGTTTTAGAATCAGCTGCATCGTTAGCTGTACCCCATTCAGTAGTGATGTAGTTTTTGTGAGTGTTTACTTTAGAAGCATTTCTAAAAATGTTTCTTGCATCTTCAACATAAAAAGAACCTCTATCGTCGTTTTGACCAAGAGCTTCTAATCTTGCTTTTGAAGCGAATGCACTAGTTGAAAGTACTGCTAAACCTGTTGCGATTAGGATTTGCTTTTTCATCCAATCTTCTCCTTGAAGTTTGAGATTACGTTCCGTGTGTAATCTTTTTTTATTAATATGCATAAACTGCAATAAATTTTTCTATTAAATTTAATTTTCATTGCCTTTAAAATATTTGTCAACACCCTAAAATCATTTGTATCGAAAAAACTAAGACAATAAATTTTTAAACTGAAGTAAAACCTTCAACCCTCTAGAGAGATGCGTCAAACAATCCAAGGAATCTGCGTCACTATCGTCACTCTTATTTTCGTAGTAAAAAGGTGCGCTACTGCTTATGAAATACGCATTCTTTAAATAGGGTTGCCCTTCAAGAAAGAAGCTATCGTCAAATTCTAGACTATGAGTATTTTCAGTTAAAACAATAAATTCTCTCGCATTAATATCTTTAAAATGAGGGTATATTTTTTCTAAATTTCTTTTTAAAAGTCGTATTTTTTTAGAAATATCCTCTTCATTTGTGTCATTTACGTCTATAAAAGTTAAAAAGTGTCCCGTTTGAGGAGAATTTTCACTCTCACTTTTAGAGAATTCACAAATAAAATGACCCCAATCGTGTGTATAACTTAAAGGAATAAGTAATGTTTCATCCTGCTTAGTAATTTCTTTATCAAATTCTAGTTTTACGTGAAGAGCACAAGGAGTTTTAGTGCTTTCAACAAACTCTATAAACTCATTAGATAGCTTCTCTTTTGCAATTGATTCTTCGTAGAACTTCCACGGAGACTCAGACCAAACTAATTTCTTCGCAAAGATCTGTGTACCGTTTGAACACTCAATAACCCAAGTATCATCATCTTTAAAAATCTTAGTATAGATAAGGTCAATCTGATCTTCTTTAGCTTTTGTATAGAACTCATCATCACTAACAAAAGGGAATATCTTCTCTAGACTGTAGTCTGCTGCCGCAGTAGTAAAGAACTCTTCTCCCCACATAAGCTTCTCTGATTTACCTCTCCCACCGAAAGGCTTGAACTTCATGTCTTTATAGAACTTAGGTGTTTCTGTTTTTTCAACAATTTCAGCATGCTCAAATACATTCTTTAAGTAGCTTACATTCTCTTCACCACGTAATATATTTGGACCTAAAAAAGATGTACTTTCTTTAGTTAACATCTCTTTAGTTAGAATTTTAGTATTCTCATCTGCAAACTTATTTTTAAAAAATTCATAAGATGCAAGAGCAAATAAATCTCCACCGACAATTAAGTTGTCGACTTCAACTTTTGTTATATCTTTTATTTCTTCTTTTTTTAATTTCTTTAAGTCTGAATAGGCCATAGTTTTCTCTAGTGTATTTTATAAAATGTCAGTAATGATCGAATATTACCTCGACGACTTCTCAATTGTCATCTCTTAACGAAAGAAACCTGCTGATGCAGGTTTCTAAAGTAATTATAAATTTTAAATTGAATTTTATCTAATAGCTAACTTATCACCAGCTCTAATTTGTCTTCTATTTAATATAGAAAGATTAGACACAATCAATGTATCAAGATTTGTTTTTGTTTTTCTTGCCACAGACCATAAAGAATCTCCACGTCTAACAACATACCACTGAGATGGGTTCATTATTCTTTTACCTCTAGATTTAGCTATACGTAGCCTCTTTCTATAGTTTTTTCTTCTTACAACGACCTTACGAGGCTTTTCATAGAGATCTGCGTACATAGCATTCTTTCTAGATTGACCTTCTCTAAATGGAAGTAAGACAACACTTCCCTTCTTAAGTCTTTTATTTGCTCTTGTATCATTTAGACTACTTAGTACATACGATGCCTTTTTAATTTTAAACTTTCTAGCAACATCATTTAAGTTAGTTCTTTTTCCACGAATCTTATATTTTTGAAATGCCACCGCTTTATATTCTTTACTAGAACAACAAGCAACATAAGTATCTTTAAGTCCTGCAGGTATTCGAAGTGTATACTCCTTAGCATTAGGTGGAGTAAACCATCTTAAAATCTCAGGGTTTAAATACTGTATATCTTCAAAATCTAGACCTATATCTTTAGAGAATTCTACAAGGTCTGTTCCTCCAGGAACTTTTATTTCTTCAAAATCAATTGGATCATGGAAATCAATTTCATTAAATCCAAAGACTTTTAAATTTTTACCAATAATAGCAAGTGCCATAATCTTTGGAACATAGTTCTTAGTCTCTGGCTTTAAATATCTACCTTTTCTTA
>NZ_JBFGYP010000190.1:0-4136 GCF_041587335.1 Halobacteriovorax sp. | reverse complement strand
ATAGCTTCACTATTTCTAAGCATAATCTCTGACTCTCCAAGAACTTCCTGTAAGAACTCTTCTCCGTACTTTTGATTAAGCATTGCTCTTGAGTCATCTACAAACTCATCAACAACTTCATCTCTTCTATCTGCCGTATAAATAGGAATCAACTTATACTCTAGTATCTTTAAAGGTTTTCCCTTAATAAGCTCTACCTTCATTTGTCCGAGAAATCTTGCGTGAGATCCCGTTTGAACAATTGGCCTATACTTACCTTCACTATTTCTTACCATTAAAGGATTGAGAATTGCCGTATGAGAGTGTCCACCAATTAAAAGATCTATATCCTTAGACTTTTTAATAATCTCTCTATCAGTACTTAGACCCACATGAGAGAGACCAATGACAAAGTCATGTCCATGTCTATACTTCATCTCTGTAGAGACTTTAGCTCCTACTTTCTTAGGATCACTGATATCTCCACCAGTAAAGCGCCACTTATAAAAGAGCTCATCTGTAGTTAGGCCTAGAACACCAATCTTTACTCCATCCACTTCAAAAGACGTAAACGGACGAACATATTTTTTAATTGAAGTATAAAGAGGATTAACCGCTTTGAAGTTTGCACCAAGATAGTGAAACTGAGGTGGTTTCTCTTTTAATATCTCATTGAGCTCTTTTCCACCCATTAACCAATCATGATTTCCAACAGCAATAGCATCAAAGCCCATCTTCTCCATCATGCGAAAACCACGACGTCCCCTATCGGCCATATAATAGAGGTTTCCATCTAGAAAATCTCCAGCATCAAATCTAAATGTTTTAATCCCCTCTAGATCTGATAGATTTTCTAACTCATCCATCTTTGCTTTAAGAGCTGCGTAACTTCCACGGGAAGAATCTATTATTGTATGATCATAATAAGAGTGCAGATCATTAGTGTGTAAGATCTGTACAACCACAGCATTTATATTCATGCTAAATAATATGAGGTAGATAAAAAATAGTGATTTCATTGTAAACTCCAATAATACTGGGGCCATACAATCATTTTTAATAAGAAATGACAATTTAACTAGGTAAAGATAACTCTAATAATCCTCTAGAGTGTAGACTTCATAGGCAGGAGTCTCATAAGGGTGAGATTCCTTAAGTTTCTCAATAGCACGTAGCACAATACTATTTTCACACACCATTTCTACTTTTACTTCGTCTACTTTTTCAACTTTTCCAACTTCACCAAGAAAGGCCGAAGAGCCCTCTAATGGCCTAAACTGGCCTGTTCCTCTGGTTTCAAAACAACATTTATCGTAACGCCCTATCCTACCAGCACCAACGCTAAAGAGAGCTTCTTTCACTGAATTTAGGTGCTCAAAAGGCACAAAAAAGATGATTTTTTTCACAAATTCTCCGTACTTATAAAGATATAACTAACAGTTTCTTACATCTATGACATTTAGCTTTAAAAAATTTTACAAAGCATAACCAAAACTTAACAATAATATAACAAACTTAATGAAAGAAAAAATGAATGAATCATGTTTTCATGGAGGAACATAATGAGAAAAGGAATTCTAGCAACAATAGTTGCAATGTTAGTATTCGGTGGGCAAACACTTGCATGTGATGAGCACGGTCAAGGTGGAATTGTTGAAGAAAACTCTCTTCATATCCCAGTAGGAGCAAAGTCTGTTAATTCAATGGACGAAGCAATGTTTAACGAGACAATTGATAAAGTAGAAGCAATCTACGCTCCAATCTTCTCTGCAAGAGGTAAAAGATTAGTTATCGAAAGAAAGTGGACTGACGGAACTGTTAACGCTTACGCACAACAGTCTGGTAACACTTGGAAAGTTTCAATGTTTGGTGGTCTTGCAAGACACGCTGCAATCACAACTGATGGATTTGCAACTGTTGTATGTCACGAAATTGGTCACCACATCGGTGGACAACCTAAGAAGAAATCATGGTTTGGTTCTTCATGGGCTTCAAACGAAGGTCAAGCGGATTACTTCGCAACATCTAAGTGTTTAAGAAAGTTCATGGAAAATGATGATAACGATGCAATCGTTGCTGATATGGAAATCCCTGCTCTAGTAGTAGAGACTTGTGAGAAGCAATTTTCTAACGAAAGCGATATCGTAATGTGTAAAAGAGGTGCAATGGCAGGTCTTTCACTTGCTGGACTTTTCAAGGACCTAAGAAACCTTACTACTCCTCTTAAGTTTGATACTCCAGACACAAGAGTTGTTTCAACTACTGATCACAATCACCCACAACCACAGTGTCGTCTAGATACTTACTGGAATGGTGCTCTTTGTGATGTAGATGCTTACACAGACGTAAGTGACAGAGACTACAAAGTTGGAACTTGTACTAGAGTAGATGGTTACGAGTCAGGAATTAGACCACTATGTTGGTTTAAGCCTTCTAACTAATTTCAAAATAAAACGCGTGAATACATAAAAGGGGCCTTCGTTTGAAGGCCCTTTTTTTTTAGCAGCAAAGAATAGAGTTTTATTCAAAACCTTTCTATTTCAATTATTTCCTCATCAAAAGTATTTAAAAAAGATTCTATCTTTCCATAGAACTCACTTTGAACGCCGACTGTTAACTCTCCCTGATTAAATTGTAAGCTATAGCTCTTTCGGCTTTTAACATCTCGAAACTTCTTATCGATATCAATTAATAGGCAGTGTCTCACCGACTCGAGGGGAAGCTCTCTAAGCTCTCCCTTTCTTCCATTAAAAAACAGTCTATTATTTGTCACATAGAGAACTCCAAACTCGTGGTGAGAGAAGTCCTGGGATAGCCTTCCTATTAGAGCGCCTTTAATATACTCACCAGAAAATAAGAATGGCCTTTGATCCATCATCCAAGTAATACACTCTCGGTCAAACATAAGTAGTGCCCTATTTTCTTCAACGCGAATATTTTCTTTTAGAAATTCATTAATCTCATTTTGATTAATTATCCTCTCTTTAGTGTGCAAGTAGAAGAACTCACTATCATCCTCACTCTCAACTAAGTTAAAAGCAATGTGTCCTCCCTCTATACAGAGGTCTAAAAATGATTTCTCTCCAATTTCTCTAAACTTTATATCCGTTAATTGCTCGTAGGGAGTCCTATGAATCAACATATCGCCGTCATAGAAAGATACTCTTCTAGGCTCAGCAATGAGATCGCCAGATATTCCTTCGAATATGGCCTTAACGTGAAAGTCTTCGAGAACAGGTGAAAGGTTTGCAAGTGACATAAATCCCTCCATAGATAGATCTTATAAGAAAATTCCATATAAAATCTTTAATAGTATGAAGAAATATTTATATTTAAACTAAGTATTGGACATTAAAAAGGCCCCGAATTAATCGAGGCCTAATATTTATATAATTGAATTTATTTATTAACCGTGTACCCACCATCTGTAGAGTCTATCTCTAACAGAAGAATCTCTCTTGTGATCATCAATACAATCTTCATAGGCGTCTTCAACTTTCTTCTTCATTTTCTTTACGGCCTTATTGTACTTCTTCTTTGCTTTCTTAAGCTTCTTCTCTCTCTTTCTTTCAGAGTCATCGCTATCATAGCTTGGAGCGTAGTCTTCCCACTTTACAGAATACTTTTCATTCTCATAAGTTTTTGCCTTACACTTAGCTCTAATTCCTTCCCACTTATCTGCTACAAGCTCAGTAGTGCTGTAGTTAAATACCTGGTGGTAGTTGTCGTTATATAGATCAACTAAGCTATCAACAGGAGCTGAAGAGTCCCAGTTATTATATACTTGAACTAGGTTATCTCTATCTAGAGTAAATACAGGATTTGCTCTAGTTCCAGCGTTAGCTACTCTCTTATAAGGCTTATTTCTCTTTGGAAATGGATGTTCCTCAGAGTTGTGGGCCGTGTAGTTTACTGTAATTGGCATCTGCTTAGTTGGTGCAGCTGCTACTAAGAAGTATAGAGACCAAAGGTCTGGTGTCTGCATTCTCATACAACCGTGACTATCAAATGCACGGATAAACTTATTCTTATCTGGGAAAGGTTGAGCGTGAAAACCAATACCAGTATGATCTTCAGTTGAGTCTTGTCCCTTTAATATTCTTACAAATGGAAGATTTGCAAAATATCTTGGCATTTTTCTATTTCTGATGGCCTTT
>NZ_JBFGYP010000189.1:0-4174 GCF_041587335.1 Halobacteriovorax sp. | reverse complement strand
TTCACCATTTCTGAAATTTCATGGAGTGAAGAAGATGTCTGAGTGACACTTGCAGATTGTTGTTGAGATGCCGAAGCAAGGTCTGAAGCTCTTTGTCCAAGTGTTCCAGATATTGTGTTTAAAGTAGTACTCTCGCTTGTTACACTCGTGATTGTATCTTCAATTTTTCTCTTAATACTTCTTATAAAGTAAACGCTTAGAGCAATTGTAAAAAGTAAACATCCACCAAGGATAGAGAACATTAAAAGTTGGGCCCTCTTATAATTTGATCTTGCAGCATCAAAGTCTAGTTGTGCTTTTGTTAGAATAATTTCTTGAAGTTTATCTAATTGGTCTCTACTACTTTCAAATGCTGGACCCGTAATATTTAGAGAGTTTCTCTTAAGGTCAGCTAAGCTTCCTTCATATCCATTTTCACTTAGAGGCATTGATTGATCACTTATATCTGCCCATGATTTATATTTATTTTTAAAAATCTCTATGACTTCTTTCTCTTCTTTTGTCGCGGCAAGAGTTTCATATGTTTTAAACCTGTCGATTACTTGCTTTCTATTTTTCTTGTAATCTTTTACTTGAGCAATACGTTGTTCATCATTTAAACCTTCTAGAAGTAATGTTCTCTCTGCTACAAGTGATTGTTGAAAATCTCTATCTGCTTGAACCAAGTTATCAATAGATGGAAGACTTTTTGAAAAGACTCTATCTAGTTCGAGACTCATGTTATTTAGACCAATGTAGCCAATTACACAGATGATCACCTGAAAGATAAAGAGAAAGGACACTAGTGTAATAATTTGAGTTTGAATTTTTAATTTCATTGTATCTGGACCTCGTATAAATAATTAATCTTTCTAATTATCGGTAAGTGCAAAGAATTTATTGAGATAATTTAGAGGCAAAATATTCTTTATTTTTCAAAGAGTAGGCTGTCTCTATAAATTCTTTCAAATTATTCCGATACAGTACTTATGATAAACTCTAGCCGAGAAATATTTATATTTTATCTGAAAAATGACAAGAATGTGTCTGAGGATTACATCTATCTATCTAATATGTTTAAGAATTATGGGATATCTTTAGTACCAGTATCTTTAAAAGAACTTAAAGATATTAAGCATAACAATAGAGAGTATATTATATCTATTAGCTCAACTATTTCTAAGTATGGGAATTTTCTAAGAGCAAGAAAGAGCTTCCTTGACCGAATGGTCCTTGCAAAGAAGTTTTGCCTGTATGATATCTCTAGTTTTGCTATCGCTGACATCTCGGCCAAAGGTTTTAGGAATAATTCCTATCACTACTTTCAACTACCTGTTGAGGTCAAAGAAGTGGTAAAATTAATAGCATTATCTATATATGAAGATAGAAGAACAAAGTTAACATGGCCTGGAGGAGTGAGATCAAAGCTTCCTGCAGATGCCGGGAGTAAAATGTGAAAATTAGTCAGGAACAAATTGTTTCTCGTCTTATTACTTTGATAAGATTAGATGCTAAGAATCTCTTTGAAAGAATCAAAAATAGAGAAGTTGAATATCTAACAATTTTTTCACTTAAAAGAACTCGTTCACATTTTCCTGCAGTTTTTAGATCTAGGTATAATAAAGTTGGGATAGGGGATTTGAAGTTTCTCTCTCCCGAGCTAATAGTTGTTTTAGATGATTTTTACGAAACTGTTGATAAGATGCAGTGGTACCTAACTTCCACTGAAGATATGCCGCAAACTGTTGACGATAGAGTTCATTTCTTTATTAAGGATTTGAAACGAAAGTACGATCTTCTAATGCTTTACTTTGATGGTGAAACTGAAGATGAGCCAGCTCAAGTAGAGCTTGACGATAACGAGGATGATACCGTAGCTGATTTTCAGCTAGAAGAAGTTGAAGAAAACTTTGAAGAATTGTCTGATGAGGTTTTAAATGACCTCACTTCAAGTTAGTATATCCCTATGCTAAAAATACTTTTAATTACAACTTTAATTTCACTACCAACCTTTGCTAGAGAAGCTATATCTGGAAATAGATATCAGTTACTATCTGGAGTTAGAAAGCAAAAGGAAAGTATACAGTTTTGGGATAAGAAATTTTCTGGAGAAGATTACCTCTATGGAAAAACTCCTGCAAAATTTCTTGCTGAAAACTATAACTTTATTCCACTGGCCGCAAAAGTCTTAGATGTCGGAATGGGAGAGGGACGTAATACAGTCTTTCTAGCAAGAAAGGGATATAACGTAACAGGCGTCGATATCTCCGCCATCGCAGTTCGTAAGGCCCGACGTTTGGCCGGCGAGCATGGAATTAGGATAAATACAGTGGTCTCTTCAATGGACGACTTTAAAGCTAAAGAGAATTCCTTCGACGCTATTTTAGTATTCTATTATGTAGACCGTGGCCTAAATAAGAACCTCGTAAAGTGGCTTAAGCCAGGTGGTATAATTATTTATGAGTCTCATACAAAGAAGCAAAAAACTCTTCCTGGAAATGAAAAGTATGAAGATAAGTACCTTTTAAAGGAACTTGAGCTACTTACTATGTTTCCAGAGTTAAGAGTTTTAAAGTTTGAAGAGCCACTTCATCAAAAAGAATTCACTAGTTCTATAATTCTTCAAAAACCCTTGAGATAATTACCTACTACCTGAAAATGGTATGATGGGTGATAATGATAGAATGAAGATTGTTTTATCTATTCTATTTATGGTTTTTTCATCCGCCTCATTCGCTGAGAATAAAAAAATGAGTGATGAGGGAATGTTCTCTGGCCGAGTATCATACTTGCGTGAGGAGGCCAATCTCGTGAGAATCAAAGTTGATTTCGAGAATGTGAAGTATCTTAACAAAAAAGATAGAGTAGAGTTTTGGGATCAACATAATCCTAGTTTTCACTGTAGGGCCTACGTCGCAGGAAAGAGTAGTAACTACCTCCTAATAAAAGTACCAAATATGAACGATTGTTCCTCGCGAGTGACTCTGGGCACAGGAGTGTACCTACAATTCTTTAGTGAAGATCTAGAAAATAATATTGCAATGGGTAAAGAGCTCATTGAAATCCTTGTGAAGAAGAAAATGGCGCTTACCAGCAAAATATTGTCCAGAAAAAAGCAATTAGATAGCCATATTGAAAAAGCTAACGCGGTGAATGGTCGCTACCAGGTTTTACGCGACAAGTTAGAGGCCCAGTGGAGAAATGAATTAGCTTCACTTGAAGAAGATAGACTCGATGCACTTAGAAATTACAAGGGCTTGGAAGTAAGAATCAACGAAATTGAATTTAAGTTACAGAAATATAGGATTTCCGACGAGAATCTATCATTAGATAGATGGTCACTCGACCCTAGATTATTCTACAAAAAATAGCCTCAGACTCCTCTAAAACACCATAAAAATTACATATTTAAGAGCAAATATGGCACATGTTCCTTAACATTTCAGTCAAGATTATATATGCTCTGCCAGCCAATTAAAGCAAAGGATAAGAAATGCTAACGACAAAGAAATTTATTGCGATATTTATGCTCGCAGTTTTATCGATCTCAACTCTTGGAGTTGGAAGTCCTAAGGCCGTTAAAGGTGGAACCTTTAAGTATAACCTTGGTCAAGCACCTACGACACTAAACCCGCTATCATCTACTGATGCATACGCGTCTTCAGTACAGTCTTACATCATTGAAGGACTTGCAGATAGAAACCCAGATACATATGAGTGGCAACCGCTACTAGCTGAAAGCTGGGAGATTTCTAAAGATGGAACAGAATATACTTTTACTCTTAGAGAGGGTGTTAAGTGGCATGATGGAAAGCCTTTAACAGTTGAAGATGTAAAGTTCTCATTTGATGCAATCGTTGATCCAACAAATAAGTATAAGACGGCTCAAATCAAGCCATACTACGAAAATATTTCTTCAGCTGATATTATTGGAAAAAATAAGATCAAGTTCATCGCTAAGAAAAAATACTTCAAAAACTTTGATGTTGTTGCTGGTCTATCAGTAGTTCCAAAGCACATCTACGAAAACCCAACTGATAAGCAAAAGAAAAAGCTTAACAAAACTCTTATTGGAACTGGTCCTTATAAGTTAGATGGATACAGAAGAGGAAAGCACATCACTCTAGTTAGAAACAAGGGTTGGTGGGGAGCTAAAGATACTGCGAGATCTAAAGAGCACAACTTTGGTAGAATC
>NZ_JBFGYP010000188.1:0-4198 GCF_041587335.1 Halobacteriovorax sp. | reverse complement strand
GAAGAAATTGACCTACGATCTCACTGGTAGAGAGATTTCTCTTTAGTCCTTGTGTTCCTGTAAAACAAAATGAGCATTTCATTGCACACCCGACTTGAGATGAAAGACAAATTGAATATTTATTATTAAAAGGTATTAGAACTGTTTCAACTTTTGATCCATCTTCTAATTTAAAGAGAAACTTTACTGTACTATCACTCGACTCGTGAACAGTATCAATTTCAGGTAGCTTGAAATCTAATCTATCTTCAATGAAGTTAAGTGTTTCCCTAGAGATATTATGGGTACATGGAGAGAAGTTCTTCTTTTTATAGTGCCAATTATAAAGAAGAGAAGCTGCTGTAGAGTTCAACTCATTTTCGATGAGTAAATTCTCTAATTCATTAAAATTTAGGTTATAAAATGATTGCTTCAAGGGACTCCCATATTTTTGGCCAAGATAACGCACACCTCATCAGATGACAACGATAATTATGTAACCTACTGAAATCTTGACAACATTTTTTATGATAGAATAGCTCTATGGAAGAAAAACAAAAGCCAATCTTTAAAAAGTTTATTGCAGCAGTAGGCGTCGCTCTTGGAGTGATCTATATTTTAAATCCTACTATGGGAGTATTTGAGTTGCTTCCAGATGCATTACCAATCATTGGAAATTTAGATGAAGGTGCTGCTGTTTATCTAATCTTTGCAGGCCTTAGGTATCTCGGTTTAGATCTTCTTAAATATTTCGATCGAATAAAAAAGTAATTACTTTATACCAACGATATAGGCATTCCAGTTCACACTATTCTCTTCAGATTCTGTCTCATAGAATTCACCATTACCAAAACCTTCAATATCACAATCTTCCCAAAAGACTTTAATTCCAGAAAAACCAGCTTCATCTAAAAGATCTCTAATCTCAGTAATCGACCACATTCTAAATTCATAAGTGAAGGCATCTAATATCTCTTCCCCACTTTCATATTTAAAATGTATTCCATAATTTGCAATTCTTGTAATAGGATTGAAATCTTTTCTTTCAAATTCAAAAAGAAAAGGAGCTATATGATCGTGATTATCAATATCTCTCTCTTGAACTTCAGGTATTTCACTATCACTACCACCAAAGATATCAAGAATAAGTATTCCATCATCATTTAAAGATTTGTAGGCATGCTTGAAATACTCCAATAGTGTTTTTCTCTCATGGAGAAGACAGTACGAAAAATTAAATGTAGCAATAACATCAACGCTATCAGTCGTAGTGACAGCATTGCCTACCACAGGTAAAATACGAGCTTGCTCAGAAGAGCTTAAGTTAGATAAGTAGTTTTTAGTACCATATTCAATAGTCTCTTCATCAATATCTATAGAAATAGCAGTTCTTTCACTTGATGACTGTACCCAACAACAACTTAAAGCAAATGTACCACTAAAATCCTCCCTGAATGAGAGAGCTTCTTTATTAAATATACTAGTATAGATCTTGGATACTCTTGAAACATCACTAATAGGATCTTGAACAGATGCTAAATATAGAGCGTGCTTATCTAGTGTAACTTTTGACATATATACCTTGAAGAAAAATTAATAATTAGATTTATTTGTAAGAAAGGACTCTACAATATTCCTGCAACTTGCGTCTACTCTTTGTTCAAACACTTCAATGAGTCCTTTATCTGCGATATTAAGTGCAGACTCTTTTAAGTATTTCGTATTGAACTTACGTCCTTCTCCCTCAACCTTTAGAAGCAATAAATCTTCTGAGCTTGAAAACTTACCAATCACACGATAACCATCTGTCGTTTTCATTCCGAGAGGGTTAAGAGAATCATCTATATTAGACTGTGCAATTAGCTTATCTCCATGAATACTATCAGATTCAGAAATGAGGTATTTACCTTTAATAGAGATTTTAGATGCCTTATCTAAAGAGCTAAAAGAGCTGTCAGTAAGGACAATTTCAAACTTAGGCTTTCTAACTATAATTGGATAGTCCCCAGTCGGAGTGTGACCAACAATAACTCTATAAATGCCATGATTTTGTAGCTTCTTTATCAAGGAGCGACCTGGTGCTACAGGATTCCCCGATTCATCTGAGTAACGAGCATAAACAACACTATTAAGATTCTGTATACTTCCTGCTTTTGGTGCATGATACGCTATTAAATCTTGTCCAAGTCTAGAGTCACTAAACCAGTCATCTATCTCTTTTTTGGCAAAATCATTTAGTTTATTAATCCACTCTACAGGATCGGACTCCCTCACTGTTAACTTTGGGACATAACCAAAATTTTCTGAGGTAACTGCTCCATGAACAAAGAGGTTTCCATCTATTACTTTTCCTAACTGTCCTTGCTTTAGATATTTTTGTAATATCCCATCTTCTTTATAGTCTTCAAGAAAACTTGCAAAAACAAAATGATCATCAACTACTTTATCTGGAAAGAGAATTTTGAGTTCATCTTTTCTAAACTCGAAGGCCTTAGGAGCATTCATTCCAGAGAGAAAAGCTTTGAACCTAATTAATGGTGTATCTAGATCTTTAACAAAGTCTTTGTAATCATCATTAGATATATGATCAGGTATTTTCAAATTGAAAGTTTCTTCTATAACTTCTTTGTGCCAAGGGATAACAATATCTGGAACAGAGCTCACTAGCGCACCATCCATTAAGCTCATTATCCTGAGCTTATTAATATCTCTATTTCCTAAGATAAGTGTAACTCTATCAGGGTACTTTTCTTTGAGCCTTAGTAGTTCTTGCATTATTCTAATAGAGCCTTGACCTCTATCCATAACATCTCCAAGAAAGACAAATTGCCCTTTTTGAGAGAGATCAATCTCTCCTTTAGAATCTCTGATAAGAACATCTGATTTATTAACAAAGTCATTGAACCTATCAATATTTCCCTCTAGGTCACCAAGAACATCAACAAGAGTATCATCTGAAGATAGAGAGCGATTATTAGTACTAATACTTGTACAACAAACCAAAAATAAAGAAGTAATTATGATAATTATTTTAGACACATTTACTTTACGGATTTTAGTAGATGAGCTTTAGAGAAGATAGAAAATGGGAAAATAAATGATTCATTTTCCCATTCTAAAATATTAGGCTACAGCTTGAAGGTGTGAATCTCCTTTTGAGAAATTATCACTCCAATCATGTAGCAGATCTGAGATTTCCTTAGAATAAACCTTGTCTGATTGAATCTCTTTTCTAGTATATAAGACAAAATCGTGCCAGTTTTGAGCTTTATTATCTTGAATTTCTTCCATTCTTCTTTCATCTCTTTCATAACTTTCAAACTCAACTGATACAAGATCATTAGCTTTTGAGCCTTCTGGAGCAAAAATATTAACAAAAGTACCTTGAAGCTCATCATCAATTGATAGTAACATCTTAATCTTCTTATCTAGTGGATATGAAGAGAGTATACTCTTTAAGAATGGTACCGGTAGTTCACTAATGAGCTCTGCTGGAAAGTTATTTCTAGCTGTCTCTAGTAGAACGTCAGCATTAACATTATTTGCAATTGCCTTAAATAAAGTCCCTTCAAGCTCAGGAGTTGATACCGATACAAGCTTAAGTATCTTTTGAACAAAAGGCTTACTCTCTTTAACATCAACATATTCTGAAAGAGTCTGCTTTAGTGCATCCTGATTTTTAATAACATCACTAGGACTTATATTAACAGACATATTAATAATATTTTCTCTCTGACTCTCTTTACAGCTTGAAAGAACTTCACTTACAAAAGTTAAGCTAAGAGCATTCATAAGAACTGCAGAGATCTCAGGCTTCTGCTCAACCATAAGAGCTACCTGCTCAGGAGTAAGCTTTAAAATTAAGTCATACGTCTCAGGATCATCAATTAACTCTGGAACAATTACACTTTGAACAATCTGATTACTTATAAAGTCATTTGCACGAGCTAGTTCAGTTGATGCTAATGGCTTATCTAATAACCCTCTCCAACTAGATCGCTCCTCTTCACTTAAAGATGAAAATACTGTTTTTAAAATATCGTTATCCATCTGCTGAACAAGAGCTCTTAAAGCAGACTTTGAATTCTTATCATTTTCTCTAATCCATTTCTTAATAAGAAGTACTGCATCTTTTGGAGTATTCTTTATGTAATACTTAAATCTCTCTACTCCATTTAAACTAAAGACACCAGACTCAGCTCCGGCAAGTCCACCACCT
>NZ_JBFGYP010000187.1:0-4240 GCF_041587335.1 Halobacteriovorax sp. | reverse complement strand
TAACAGAGTACTCTATTGGTAATCTTAAGAATAATACCTTTGATGAAATTTGGAATGGTGAAATTGCTAGAAGATGGAGTAGGGAATTTCTAGAGGGAAATTCGAAAATGTGTCGAAGCGATATTGATTATAATAATTGTAATCTTTGCGCTGGTAATAATGAACTTCTCGAACACGCAGAGCTTTCTGAGGTTCAGTTATCTCCTGTTTTAAAGTTAACAGCGAACTTCAATGGGTTTTGTAACCTAGAGTGCCAAATGTGCCACGTCTGGAAAATGCCTAATGGCTTTTATACGGAAGAAAATTTTTGGAAAGATGCCAGATTATCTATGTTCCCTCACTTAAAAGAAATAGACATGTTATCTGGAGAGCCATTTCTTCAGAATGACACATTTAAATTAATAGATGAAGTAAGTGCAGTTAACCCTGAATGTAAGTGGAATATTACAACTAATATGCACTGGAAGCTTACAACAAAGATTAAGAGTTATTTAGATAAAATAGAAGTAAAGAGTATTGTCGCTAGTATAGATAGTTTAATTCCTGAAGTTTATAATAAAATAAGAAAATTAGGAAACTTAAGTGTCGTATTAAAAAATATTGATGCCGTTCTTGATTATGAACAAGATAGAATTAAGAGAGGGAAGTCTTCTCTCAATATAAATATGAATTTCTTAGTGCAAAAGGATAATTGGAGAGAGGTTCCCGATGTCTTAGACTTTTGTAAAAATAAAGGAATCCTGCCATTTATTTCACTTTGTTATGAGCCTATAGAATATAGCCTATTAGAGTTAGAAAAGAATGAGAAGATTCGAATTGTGGATTTTCTTTTATCTATGGATGCTGTAAAGGTTTCCCTTTCTATGAGAGTTATTAAACCTCTTATTTTTTCATTACCAAGTATTGATAGGGCCTACTATCTTCCTATCATGAATATGAAAATGAATGAATCTTATAAAGAAAAACTTAAACTATAAAAGGTAAGATTTTATTATTAGTTTGTACTTGGTAGATTTTTATAAATTTATTTTTCTCTTCTTTTGAAAATGTATCGATCAGTGCTAAGAGCACACGTCTTGCCTGAATGAGTTGATCACTATTAAGATTAGTAAAATAATAATGTAGGATTTTTACTCTTTCTTTTTCGTCAAGTGTTGAAGGGGAGAAATGGCTTGGGGAATAGACATATTGAATGAAAATATCTAATTCATTCTCTTCACAAAAATGAAACATATTAACAATTTCATAAACATTCTCTCTCTGGATTGCAAAATTAATTAAGAGTTGAAATGGTCTATTTATATTCTTTCTTTCTGTGGCATATTCTTTAAGATCTGAGATTGTACCTAGAACTTTACTTAGCTCGCCTGGAGCTCTTATCTTTGAATAAGAGTTTGTATCTAATGAATCTAGACTCACTGATATTATTCTGAAATCAACTTTATCTAGCTGTTCTTTTATTTTCTTTGTGAACTTCCATTGACCATTTGTTGTGACTTCCCATGTACATTTTGTATTTTTTTTACTTGAAAGCTCTATTAACTTGTAAAAATCCTTTTGAATGAATGGCTCACCGGCCAAGCAGTCAATTTGTATAACAAATGGAAGAATATGATTGGATAGATGTTCCCAAAAACCAGGAAGACTATCGTAAAGTCCATTGGGAAGCTGCCATACATCGCAGAAAGGACATTTTAAATTACATTTGCCATTAAAGTCTGGGGTCAATCTAAGGATAGGTGTTTTAACTACTTCATTAACATCAATATGGTTGATCAGGTCTTGATAGTTGTTTAATCTATGGCAAGAGTTATGCCGAATCTCTTCCTTGCATGTTTCAATATTACCAGTAAGAAACTCTCGTCTCCATGCTCTTACTTTTTCTCCGTTCCATATTTCTTCAATGGAGGAGTCTTTTATATTACCAACTGCATGCTCATTTCCTTTTTCTCTACAGCAGCCAACGAGTCCGTTTGGATTTAAAATGAGAGTGGAAAATGGCACGGGACAAAAAGAATCAGGAAGTGTATCTTTCACTTCTTCATACTTTCTAATTTTATCTTTCTCATCTTTCATATTTTAATTACTTACATTGAACAATATTTAATATCTTTTGCTATCTTAATATTTGTTAAGCTTCTTAATTTTGGATTTGCTAAGTAAACTCTGACTAAGCGCTCTAAATTTTGTGGATATGAGTGGGTTAGGCTATCTGTTTGTATTGCACAAAGATCTTCTCTAAAGTGAATCGAAAGTTCTTTCATTTGAGATATCGCCTCAGCGCTTATCCAGTCCGAAAAAGCTATATTTATCTGCTCTTTCTGTAGTCCTTTCGTTGGGTAGAAAGGGGTGTTGCAAAGTGGATACTTATTTATTGCATCTCTTTGTTCTTTTGTTATTTTTTTACTCTTGTAAAGAGATTGAACTTTACTATCATCACGTTTCTTTGCATGTATCGAATCTTTAGTTCTTAGACATTCAAGTGGTTTTTGGAATGGAAAATCTATATTTGGAAATAGTATGGACCATCTGCATGGAGAAATAGCTAGCGCCATTTGTTGAATGAAGATTGATAGTATTGTATCACCATCGTTGTGTATTGATGCTCTTTGGCCAATTGTTAGAACATTGTGTTTCGGATTATATTCTATATCCATATTTAAATATCGTTCAGGGTCTTCCATGAATACTGAATTAGCAATAGTTTCTACCCAGTTAAGTTTTATTGTTACAATACTTCCCTTTAGAATCATTGCAGTCTTTTTAGGTATCTTTTGAGAATCGATATATTTTATTAGTAAATATTTAGCAGTATTTAGTATCTCTTCAAAAGATTGTTTCTTCACTTTAGGAAAAGCAACTTTATGAAGCTCTGAAAAGCCTTCATCAATAATAGACTTTTGTGCAAAGTTTAGCTTTGAGTAAGACTTCAAGAGAAATGCTCTAAAGAACTGGCTTCTCCATTCTTTTATAATATTAGATTGTTTTGTTGGATCGAGTTGTGAGTACGCTGCCCATTTATCGAGAGACTCTTTATCATGTTTATATGAATTATTTGAAACTTCATTCAAGATTTGATCGGAAACTTTATAGAAAACTCTCGTGTTAGACATTCTTTCAAATACGTTTTTCTCAAATGCTTTTACTTTTTGGTAATCCTGATTTGGCAAGTCTTGCCAAAGATCGCAAGCAGAGATCTTAGGAGAGTTTGCTGCATATGTTGATAATGTAATTGAAGATAAAAGTAGTAGTAAGGCCTTTTTCATCTCTTTATTGTAAGGGAGTGTTCTGCTTATCTCCAGTCATTTTATTCATATTAAATTTATTGATACATGTCTTTCATCTAAAATTAATGTCTGTGTTGAATAGATTCAATCTTTAGAAATCTTGATCAATTTCTATCTAATTCATTTTTTATTAATACTCGGGTATATGGCCGCCCATTTATTGAGGTACAAATCAAGGGAAATTATTTGACTAATGTCTTCAAGTTATTGATTTTAAATCGGCAAGGAATGACTATTCCGTTTAAAAGAGTATTTAAGTTATAATTGAATCTATTATTTCATTTTCTAATTAGGTGTTCTTATGGCAAAGAGAAGTTTTCTATCAAACTCTTCAGGTTTTACTTTAGCAGAAGTTGTTATTGCTGCTGGCATGCTTGGTGTTGTTTCATTAGGGGTTACTCAACTAATGGGAACGATGACAAAGGGGCAGAGAAAACTTTCTCAAGACTCGACCGTTTCTTCCCTTACTCAGAGAGCAGAGATTCTTCTTCGAAGAGAGCATAACTGTTCAGCTAACCTTAGAGGCGAGAATATCAGTGCGAACTGGACTGCGTTACCGACTCTAGTTAGGGCAACAAATGATTGGGAAAGAAATAATGCTGATGATATTAATGCAAATAAAGTAACAGTTCTTGAAAGCGGTATTCTATATGGTGGTGCTTCTGGAAGTGTTCGTCTTAGATCTATTGAATTTAAATCTTACTATCAGCCAGGTAGTACTCAATATGGAGTAGATGCTAATTACAATACTACGCCTGAAAATACCTATATATTCGATAATGATGTTAATGCTACTGATGGTGGAGCCAATAACCAGCGTGAAGTCGGAACAGTTGTATATCGTTTAATCTTTGAAAGACTTGCTCGTGGTAGAACAGGGACTGATGAAGAAGCTCAAGAAGATTTTAATAAGAGATCATTTTGTTCAGAGACTAGTACTCAGTATATAGAAT
>NZ_JBFGYP010000186.1:0-4267 GCF_041587335.1 Halobacteriovorax sp. | reverse complement strand
TCCATCGGCTTGTGTACATAGAAGGTGATCAGTACTAATCGCATTGTTTTTAACAGCTAAAATCGCACCCTTATTATCTTTGAACTCATCAGCATGGCTTTTAACTGGGATATTTAGGAAAGAAGCAACGTCAAAAAGTTGTTGCGTATCTATTTCATCAAAGTAGCCTTCTTCATGAAAAATATCTACAGTGTCGATAATTCCAATTTCAGATAGTTCTTTAAGAAGAGGGATTACTACCTGGTTTATATAGTCATTAGAAGAGTTAAACTCTTTAGGCACAGCGTGAGCTGCCATAAAGGTATTTATAATTTGAACTTGACCTTCAAAGTGATCTTTAAGTCTATCAATGACTAAAGAGCATTCTTTTTCTTTTTCATAATTAAGTCCATAACCACTCTTGATCTCTATAGTACCAACACCATAAGAGTAAATTCTCTCAATTCTTTTAACAGCAAGTTCAAATAATTCTTCTGAATCTGCAAGGTTTGTAGCATTCATTGTAGAAAGGATTCCACCACCAGCGTTTGCTATTTCTTGATAGTCAGCTCCATTCAACCTCATAGAGTATTCAGATGATCTATCTCCACCAAAAACAAGGTGAGTGTGTGAATCAACAAGCTCAGGAAGTAGAGTCTTACCTTCAAAATATTCTGCAGGAACAGATAAGTATTCACCAGGAATATCATCATCTTTACCAACCCAAACTATCTCTTCACTATCGAAAACGATTGAAGCATTTTCTATAACAGATAGATCCTCAGGGCTTAAGCTTCTACCATCTTTTTGATGGGCCTTAGATAGTGTAACAACTTGAGAGAATTTTCTAAAAGCTTTAAGACTCATTGCTAAGTTCCTAGTTTATTTTTTCTACATGTGCACTTGCTGCATCAACAATTTCATTTGAAGAAATTAATTTCTTAATATTATCCATATCTTTATAAAAAATTCTATCATCTTCAATTGGTGGAACATGCTTACGAACTAATGTATGTACGGCCTCTAATGCATTCGAAGACTTTAATGGTCTTTGGAAATCTAAGGCCTGTGTATTACAAAGAAGCTCAATTCCAAGAACAGTTTTAGCGTTATCAATAACTTCTAGTAGTTTTCTTCCTGAAGTAACACCCATTGAAACATGGTCTTCTTTATCAGTAGAAGTAGGAACACTATCTACTGAAGCTGGGTGGCATAGATATTTATTTTCTGATGTTAAGGCCGCTGCAGTTACGTGTGCAATCATAAGACCTGAATTTAATCCAGAGTTCTTAGTTAAGAAAGCTGGCAAGTCAGAAAAACTAGGGTTCATCATCTTTTCAATTCTTCTTTCACAAATATTACAGATCTCTGCAACGCCCATTGCTAAATAGTCCATAACTAGTGCTAGAGCTTCACCGTGAAAGTTACCACCACTCACAACTTGATCTTCTTCTAAGAAAATTAAAGGATTATCTGTAACAGAATTTAGTTCAATAGATATAACTTCTCTAGCGTGCTTAAGAGTTTGTCTACAAGCACCGTGCACCTGTGGAACACATCTTAAAGAATAAGGATCCTGTACTTTTCCACAATTGTCATGTGAGTCTTTTATTTCTGAACCTGCAAGTAAGACGTTTAGGTTTTGGCATGCATCTATTTGTCCAGGGTGAGGCTTAAGGCCTGTGATCCCTTCATAGTAGGCCTTAGAAGTTCCACGAACACCGTCAAGTGTTAGGGCCGCGCTTATATCGGCAATTTTCATGATGTTTGTAGCTTCTACTACTGCACAAGCACCAATCGCTGCCATAACAGCTGTTCCATTGATCAGGGCCAGTCCATCTTTTGGACCAAGTACAGCTGGCTTTCTTCCTATTTGGTCAATTGCAAAGTTTGAGTTTGAATGTTTTCCATCATAAATAACTTCACCTTCTCCAATTAGAGCTAGAGCGATATGAGAAAGAGGAGCTAAGTCTCCTGATGCTCCAACTGAACCTTTTTCTGGGACAATTGGATTTATATCGAAATTAATAAAATCTAAAATTAATTGAACAATTTCTGGTTGAATTCCAGAGTATCCAGAAATAAGACAGTTTGCTCTTAAGATCATTATTGCACGAGTAATTTCTCGAGAAAAAGGATTTCCTGTACCTGTACAGTGAGATCTAATTAAATTCAGTTGGAGGGTTGCAAGTTCCTCTTTCTTTATGTGCATACTAGATAGTGCACCAAAACCAGTGTTTATACCGTAAACGGGTTCACCTTTTTCAACAATGTTATGAACATAGGCGCGAGATTCTTTCATTCTCTCTAGGGCCTTCTCACAGATACTAACTGAAACTTTTCCAGGCTTTGAAAAAGCAATATGGTGTACTTGTTCTATTGTTAATGAATGACCATTAAAAATGATGTTTTCAACGTTAGACATTATTATCTCCTTAAACTTTCTATTTTATTTTTATAAGTTAGTGGTCCATCTTTAAAAATATATGAACCAGCAACTAAGTTATTAGCACCAGACTCTTGGAGCTTTTTGGCATTTTTATTGCTTACGCCACCATCAACTTGAATCATTAAGTTTGGATAGTTGGTTTTTAATTTGTTGAAGTATTCAACTCTTGCATAGCTTTCTTCAATAAATGACTGCCCACCAAAACCAGGCTCAACAGACATTATTAAAATAAGATCTAACTCTTTTAGCATTTCATCAGTGACTGCTGTTAAAGGTGTTTTAGGCTTAAGAGAGATTCCTACACTAGGATATATTTTCTTTGCCTTCTTAATTAGCTCAAGAGTCTTTTCTGTGGATTCAATATGAAATGTAAAATTATGTATATTGAAATCTTTAAATGTATCTATAAAGAACTCTGGGTTGCTCACCATGAAGTGGGCGTCCAGAGGAATTTCTGTTTTTTTCGATATTAATTTAACGATAGGATGACCAAAGGTTAGATTTGGTACGAAGTGTGAATCCATAATATCTAAGTGAAACCAAGTGTCTTTAAAGTCTTTAAAGCATTCGAGCTCAGCTTCAATATTGAGAAAGTCACAGGCAAGTAAGCTAGGTGAAATTATCATTTGCGGCCTCTAATTTATTTGAAATTCTTTTGTTGAGTTTTTCATTCCATTTATAAGTGAAGAATCACTTGCTCTTTTCTTACCTTCTATTTGAACATCTGTAAGTCTAAGTGTTCCATCCTTACAGCCAATGAGTAAGTTTCCATCACTTGTGTCACAATTTCCAAGAGATGTTTTTTTGAGTGATTTTTCAACAGCAAAAACTTTAAGTCTTTTTCCATTTAACTTACACCAGGTTCCTGGCCAAGGAATCAGTGCTCTAACTTGATTATGTATTTCGTCACAAGTTTTGTTACTAAAGTCTAAGAAACCATCCTCTTTTTTTAGAGTTGGAGCAAAGGTCGCCAGCTCGTGATTTTGAGGTATGTAGGTAATAGTATTATCAATAAGCTCGTATATTAAAGTATTTAAGCTTAGTGCAGCTTGGAACTTTAATCGAGTGTAGAGTTGTCCGCCAGTTTCGTTGTCGTCAATTTTCATTGGAAATGAGTGGACTAAGTCCCCAGCATCCATTGCTTTAACCATTCTCTGGATACTTACACCACTTTCTTTATCACCGTTTAAAAGAGCATACTGAATTGGAGCAGCTCCTCTGTACTTAGGTAGAAGAGAAGTATGGATATTAAAGCAACCAATCTTTGGAAGAGTTAATATCTTTGATCCTAGGAATTGAGCAAAAGCTAATACAATAATAGCGTCTATTTTCTCATTTTTAATTTTGTTTAAGAATTCTTCTTCTCTATTTATATTCTCAGTTTGAATAAGAGATATTCTGTTTTCTTTAGCAAAAGTTGCTACAGGTGGGGACTGAAGTTTTTGTCCCCTTCCGGCAGGTCTGTCAGGCATTGTTATTACATGTGACAGGTTAATATGTGGATGATTGAATAGCATCTCTAATGCAGGAACAGAAAAGTCTGGCGTTCCACAAAAAATTACATTCATCTTCTTCATATTAAAGACCTTCTTTCTTTTTCTTTTTTAAGAATTTTTTCTTTAAGAGATTTTGCTTGAGCATGCTAAGTCTTTCTAGGAATACAATCCCTTCAAGATGGTCATTTTCATGCTGAATACAAATTGATAGTAGTTCTTCTGCATTTATAGATTGTTTTTCACCATACATGTCTTGATAGTCGACAGTGATTGACTCAAATCTTTTAACTTCTTCATAAATTCCTGGAACACTAAGGCATCCTTCTTCGTAAAGAACTTCACC
>NZ_JBFGYP010000185.1:0-4314 GCF_041587335.1 Halobacteriovorax sp. | reverse complement strand
CTCATGTTTTTCTCCTTATGTCTATATCTTGACATTTTTGGTGAGGTAAAATTGCTATTAAATGGGCTTAATGTCAATATATGGACATTTTAATGTTATTTATTTGAATAATGAGCGAGCTTAGATATATAGTTATTTAACTGATTATAAATAAGAAAGGAGTCTTTTATGGCACACGAACTACCAAAACTGCCTTGGGCAGATGATGCACTTGCACCTCACATTAGTGCTGAAACTATCGGGTTTCACTACGGAAAGCACCACAATGCTTACCTTACTAAATTAAATGCTGCAATTCCTGGAACTGAGTATGAGTCAATGACTCTTGAAGAAACAATTATGAAGTCTGAAGGCGGACTTTTTAATAATGCTGCTCAAGTTTGGAACCATTCTTTTTACTGGAACTGTCTAGCTCCAAACGCTGGTGGAGCTGCTACTGGCGCAATCGCTGACAAAATCACTGCAAAGTGGGGATCTTTTGAAAAATTTCAAGAAGATTTCACAAATGCTGCTGCAACTAACTTTGGTTCAGGTTGGACTTGGCTAGTTGAAGATAAAGGTGAGATTGAAATTTTCAATACAGCTAATGCTGACACTCCAATGAAGCACGGTAAGAAAGCTCTTATGACAATTGATGTTTGGGAACATGCTTACTATGTTGATTACAGAAATGCTCGTCCAAATTACATTACAGCATTCTGGAATCTAGTTAACTGGGACTTTGTTAACTCAAATCTTTAATTCCAATTCGAGACCCACTTAATAGTGGGTCTTTTTTTTCTTATTAGGACATTTATGAAATCAACTTACTTTAGTAAACCTCTAGAGTTTTCAATTAACGTTAATGGTGAGAGCTGGAAGCAAGGTGAAGTTGTTGCTGGTGATATAGAAGTAAAGAATCACTCCGGTGAGGAAATTGATTTATCTCAATATTCTCTATCTCTATGTATTGCTGACATTAAGAAAATTCAAAAGAAAGATGCTAAAGGAATTCTAGTCCTCGAAGAACTCACTATTGAAAATGCTCAACAAGGCTTTAGCTTTAAACTCGATGACAATTGTCCAATCACTCAAAAGAGTAGTGGACCCTACATTGTATGTGGAAAAAAGGGTGAGTTGATTGATGGTCATCACCTTGCACTACAGGTTTCTCCAAGTGAATTAGTTTCTAATATTTTAGAAGTTCTAGAAAACTTTATGCGCTTTAAAGTAAAGAGTTTAAGGCCAAAGAAAGAGAGCCTCGAGGCCGTTATTATACTTCCAACTGTGAAAGAGTTTACATCGGTTTCTCAGTTCAAACTGAACCTTACTAAAGATAATGATAATCTTAAATTAGACTATCTATTTAAAATTAAAAAAGTTTGTTTTGACGGTGGAGTAACTTCTACTAAAGACGAAACTAAGAAATTCACCAGTACTTTAACTCCAAAAGAATATCTCATATATGGAAGCTCTCTCAACCAAGACTTAATTGTTGAAAAGGTGAGTAGTATCCTAGATGAAATTAAGGTCAGGCCAATAATATAATGTTTAAAATTATAGCTTCTATATATTCGTTCTTAGTATTATTTTATGTGATGTCGTATCAATTTTACTCATCATCAGAACGAGAGGCCCTACTTTCTTTTTTAATTATAATCGCTGTTCTTACTATAATGATTGCTCCATCCTTTGGTGCTAAAAATCGTAGAAAACAAATGAAAAATGTTAAAGAGCGTGAATGGAAAGAAGGCGAGTACCACAATGACTTCACTAGGGTAGGATCTGCAGAGGACTATACTCCTGTAAAGCCGATTGATATGGCCGGAAATGCAATTGAACATGCCAGAGAACAGCTTGATGAAGATCTCGCGAGAATCGCTAATTATAAAGTTGTGGAAATAGAAAAAACAGAGAATATAGAAAACGAAAATACTAAAGATTTTGAAGAAAAAGAAGATAAAGGAATCGATGATGAAAAGAAATAGCCTAGTCAATATTCACTTATATTGCGCTAGTTTTAGTGCCGTTGTCCTACTTGTTTTCGCTTTTACTGGAGCGATGCACTTACTAAATTTTAAAGAAACTGAAAGCTTAGAAGTCATTGATACAATTGTTAAGAAAGACTTTCTTCAAAAAAGTAATGCTAAGACAAATATTGGAGAATACTTAAAGAGTAAAGATCAGGACTATAATTTTGAATACGTTAAGTCATATAATGGTTACTCTATAACAAGACCGACAACTCGTAACTACTATAGATTTGAAATGAATGCTGGAGATGAAATAACTGTTATTAAAGTTGTTCCATCTCTAAGAAAGAGGTTGTTTGAATTTCATAAAGGACATGGAAGAAAGTATACAAGATGGATAAATAGCTTCTTTGGTCTATGCTTAATGATTACAGTTGGAAGTGGTATTTGGCTCGGACTTAAAAATAACAGAATAAGACGTGCAACTATTGTTACAGGCCTTATTTCATTATTTATTTTTCTTGTCGAGTTCTATTCTTAGCTATAGGCCTGCGCAACATTTTGCGTATGGCTTCTAATTTTTCTTAATGCTACAATCATATCTGAATAGGTAAGTGCTGTTAGAGCATCAAAATCACCAGTTGAAATTCTCTCAAGATGTTTCGCCCTCATATTTTCAGCACTCATTCTCAATTGTTCTGACTTTCTTAGAGTAACACTTAGATCTATTGTAGAGCTACTTACTTGATCAATTGTGAGTGTGTAGAAGTCTTTTACATCTTTATAGAGTTTGGTGAAGTCATCTTTTGCTTCTCCTTTTAATAATTTTTTAATAGGAGTTCTTTCACTATAAGTTATTAGCTTTTCTATGTAATCGGCTATACTTTCTAATTCATCAACTTCTTTTAAGATTCCACGAGCATGGATTGATTCTTTTTCACTTAATGGGCTCTCCATTATTTTAACAGTATAAACAGTAACTTCTTTTTGAATATTATCTGTAATTGATTCATAATCTTTAGCTTTCATAATTATTTCAGCTGTAGACTTCTTAGTACCTGTTATAAATAACTCATCAGCTAGAGCGTAGAGTCTACCCATTATATCTTTTAATTTATCCATTTCTAGATCAGCTTGGGCAAGTGCTGTCGCTGGGACTAGTGTACTTGGATCAGAAAGCATAACTAGGTGATGCTGTTCTTTTACACCATGATCTGGAGTGATCTTAGTCACAATTCTAGCTAGTATTCCAAGTAGAGGTATAAATATTATTGTGGCCGTAACGTTAAATATTGTATGTCCAGTAGCAATATGAACAGCAACATTATCAAATTCACCTATTGCACTTCTTAAATTTGCTTCTCCTGGCACTACCCAGTCTATGAAGTTTATATAATAAGGAAAGAACGAGAAGACAACGAGTACACCAAGTGCATTAAATATTGCATGGGCCCTAGCCGCTCTTTTGGCCGTAATATTTGCTCCAACAGAAGCCAAGAGAGCTGTGATTGTCGTTCCTATATTTTCTCCTAGCACAAGTGCGGCAGCAGTATGAAACTCAATGACTCCACTTGTCGCCATTGCCATTGTGATACCGAGCATTGCTGAAGATGATTGGATGACTACTGTTAAGATACAACCAACAATGATACAGGCAAAGTAAGAAGCATATGTTTGCGCCGAGAAGTAACTAATCATATCTAAGAATTCAGGCATAGTTCTTAGAGGTTTAAACGCATTGGACATAATATCCAACCCAAAGAAAATCATACCGACACTGAAAAGGATTTTTCCAATTTGTCTCGCCTTATTAGATTTTCCAAAAAGTAGTGGGAAAATTCCTAATCCAATTAGAAGTAGTCCATACTTTCCAATCTTTATTGAGATAATCCAACCTGTTATTGTTGTTCCAATATTTGCCCCAAAAATAACTCCAATTGCTTGAGTTAAATTCATGAGTCCGGCATTTACAAAACCAACAACCATCACTGTTGTAACGGAAGAGCTCTGTACGACAATTGTTACAATTGTTCCTACTAAGACAGCTGTTATTCTATTTTTTGTTACGGTATTTATGGCCGTTTTTACAACATCTCCAGCGACTGATTGAAGTCCCTCTGACATGTTTTTCATTCCGTAGAAAAATATTCCTAGACCACCCAGTACTGAATAGAGAATTTTAAATGCTTCCAATCTTCCACCTTAATTAGTTGTTTTAAGATTAGATTAGAGTTTTGTTAGGAATTTGTCACGGACACTGTAATGGATTAGTAAAATAAATTGGCTTACTTTTGTTTATTAAGGTCACAATTCATCTTATCTAATAGTGCAATAAGCTCAAGTGCATCCTCATATTCTAATG
>NZ_JBFGYP010000184.1:0-4335 GCF_041587335.1 Halobacteriovorax sp. | reverse complement strand
TTTTCCGAAGCATCTGCAATAATAGAGAGTGCTTCTTTACCATTAGAAGCAATAGTACATTCATACCCAAGCTTTCTAAGCATCATCGATGCAATTTTCTGATTAACTAAATTGTCCTCAACAAGCAAAATTTGGCACGGATACTCTAAAGCAAAGTTTCGATCAATTTTCTTTGTCGCAGCTTCTTTTTCTATAATAATATCTTGATCATTTTTTCCAACTTTTAAAGGTAGTGTGAATGTGAAAGTAGACCCATTGTTGAATTTACTATCTAACTCTATTTTACCACCCATTAAGCCTATTAAACTGGCACAAATTGAAAGACCAAGTCCCGTTCCTCCATATCGCCTTGTAATAGAGGAATCAGCTTGAGAAAAGGCCTCAAACATTTTGTCTTGAACATCTTCTTTTATACCGATACCTGAGTCGATGACTGATATAGATAAGGAAATATTCTTAACATCTAATTTCTTTGCTCTTACTTTTACTTTAATACTACCTTCACTCGTAAACTTAACAGCATTAGATAAGAAGTTGATTAGAACTTGTCTAATTCGAGTGGCATCCCCCTCCAAATACGACGGTACACTTTCATCAATATCACTTATTAGATCTATCCCCTTCTCTGAGGTTGAACTTGAGAAAAGATAAATAGAGTTTTCAATACAATCTCTAGTATCAAAATTTCGATACTCTAGCTTAAACTTACCAGCATCAATCTTACTTAGATCTAGAATATCATTTAAAATAGTCATTAAAATACTACCAGATGACTGGATCGTTTCAATCATCTCTACTTGCTCATTAGTTAACTTTGAATCAGCAAGTAGTGAGATCATTCCGAGAATTCCATTCATTGGAGTTCTAATTTCATGAGACATATTTGCTAAAAAGCTAGACTTTGCTCTGTTGGAGCTTTCTGCTTCCTCTTTCGCTCGAATCAGATCTTTCTTGTTTAAAACTTCTTTTGTATAGTCCCAGTTTACACCTAATATTTTAGTAGCTTTTCCATCAATATCACGAACGACATCGGCCAAAGCTTTTATGTACTTAATTCTTCCAGTTTTTGTAATAATTCTAAAACTTGCTTCATGTCTATCGTGATACTTTAAAGTTTCTACAAACTCACGCTGCGCTTGCTCTTTATCATCTGGATGAATAAGCTCTTCCCAAATTTGGAAGTTCGATAAATAATCGCTCTTCTCTATCTCCCATAAACGATACATACTATTATCCCACTCAATCCTCTTTTCGTTAGGATATAGTGTCCATAGAGCAACACCAGTACTTTCAAGAATTATATTTTTTTCATATTCTTTTTCATTCTTATATTCTTCCAGCTTCATGTAAGCGATCATTTCTGATATCACTTGAACTAAAGGGAAAATATACTCATAAAACTCAAAATTATATTTTTTAGAATTTGAGCCTATCAACATGATTAAACCATCATTAGCTTTAGTATAAACGGGAAAACCGATATAGTTTTTAACAGAACTTATTTGGAAACACCCGCTGGATGTATAATCACTTAAGTAATGATCTCCCGCATGAAATATATTTTCAAATATACCTTCTACTTCATCTTTCTTATTAATGAGTTCAACCAATTCAGAGTTATATAGAACTCTTACATTATTTTTGGAAGCATCATAGTTGGCAAGAATACCAATATTAGAATCACAAATCTTTAACAGAGAATAAAAGGCATACCTATAAAAGCTCTTGTGGTCGTCTTTAAATGTTATATATTTTTCTCTAACATTTTTTATAGCATTATCAATTCGTTCTTTTTTCTTAATTGTACTAATGTCTGCATAGGTTCCAGAGAAATGCAGAGGTTTACCATCTCTATCTCTCTTTACAATTACACCCTGATCTAGAATATATAACCAGTCTCCATTTTTGTGCTGTACTCTATAAACACTTCGGTACTCTGTCGTAATTCCTTCAAGGAAATTAAACATGTCTGCTTCAGCTTGTTCTATATCTTCAGGGTGTATCCTTGAGAGCCTCTCCTCTACCTTACCTTCAAGATCAATACGATTTAATCCAAACATTTCAATCCAACGATCATCATATACAACCGAATTATCTTTTAAGTCCCAATCCCAAATTCCTAATTTAGCATTATCCATTTTAACATCTAGATACTTACTTAACTCTATCAGCTTTAACTCATTAACTTTATATTTTGTAATATCTTGAAAAGTTCCAACTAATTTTGTGGCGACACCATCCTCAAGAACTGCTCTACCTACAGAGCGTACCCATTTACTATTTCCATGATTATCTTTAAATTCAAATACATCATCGAAAGGCTCATGCTCATTGATACAGTTATCCATTAATTTTGAAAGCCTTTCTCTTGAATCATTCACATAGTTTGAAAGACCATCAATTTTAAAAGTAGGCGTCCCTATCTCAACTCCGTAAATTCTATAAATTTCATCAGTCCATATAACTTCAGATGTCTCTAAGTTTAACTCCCACCCTCCGGTAGAAGACATACTTTCAACTTCTTGCAGTCGTTCTTTTGTTGTATGTAGTTCAATATTAATTAGTCTTTGAGTAAATAGAGAAATAATATTATTTGATAATGCTTTTAGTGAAAGAATTTGATTTTCAGACAACTTCTTAGGTTCATGATCTATCACACACAGGGTACCGATTCTAAGGCCATCGGGTGTTATCAAGGGAGCTCCAGCATAGAATCTAACCCTTGGCTCACCTAAAAGAAGTGGGTTATCACAGAATCTATCATCTTCTTTGGCGTCTTCAACGATAAATATTTCATCAGACATTATAGCGTGACCACAGTATGAAATATCTCTAGGTGTCTCTTTTGCGCCTAGACCAAAGCTAGATTTAAACCATTGCCTATCTGAGTCGATTAAACTAATTAAAGCTATCTTCGTCTCACAAATACCTGCTGCAATTCTAGTGATATCATCAAACAAGTCTTCAACTTCAGTATCAAGAAGTTGATATTTCTCTAAGGCGGCTAAGCGTTCTTTTTCATTACTAGGAATTGGTGCTTTTTTCACATTTGTCTCAAATATTAAAGTTTATTCATTTATCGTCAAATAATACAAAATTCTTAAGATTAAGAATATAGATATATATACTTAACTGACTATTATCACTAAGCTTAATATAAGAGTAATATAACTTTTTAAATAAATGGTTAAGACTTCTTAAACAACGTAAGGAAGCTCAAGTACAAATGTTGCTCCCATCTGAGGACCGTCAGACTTTCCAGTCAGTGAACCTCCAAGACCTTGAGCAACAATTGAAGAGTTATGAAGGCCGTAACCACTGTGTTTATCACTCGTAGAGAATCCAGCTGAGAATATAGAGCCTAAAGTTGCCTCAGTCATACCTACACCGTTATCACTGACTTCAATAATTATCTTATTACCCCTTAGTTTTACCAACGTATTAACCTGAGCGTTTCGATCAATCTTACGACACGCCTTCAAGGAATTGGAATATAGATTTATTAATATATTCTTCACTTTCTCAAAATCAATCTTTGGCTGTCCATCGATCTCTATTTTTACAAGGTGTTTAACACTTTCACTAAGTGAAGTGAAAGTTGAAGCTTCTTCAATTAAAAGTCCAAAGTCTGATTTCTCCAATAGAGCAAACCCATGAATATTTTTATTTTCTTCTCTAATCATTTTCATCATCATTCTTAATTTATCTTCAATCTTAGTCACCCTTTCAGTTTGATCGTCTATAAACTCATCTGAAAGACCCCTCATTTCTTTTAAAAATTCTAACATCCTCTTCCCCACAGGATCTCTTTCTATGAACTCTGAAAATGTCCCTTCATAATTATCTATTTTAGATATTAATGCGTTTAATACTTCAAGGGAGCTCTCCGACTTGAGACTTCTCTTCATTATCTCAAATTGTCCCAGTAAATACATAGAACTATTTCCAACATTATGAAGAACATTTGCAGCAACTTCCGCTCTACCAGCATCCTTAGCAATGTCAACAATCTCTCGTTGAGCCATTTTAAGCTCGTATGCTATCGCTTGGGCCTTATCTCTTTCGTTTTTTAACTCTCTTGTTCTTAGGGCCACCTGTTTTTCTAACTCGTTATTAAAGAGTGTTAACTTTTCATACATTTCTATATTATCTAAGGACATTTCCAGCTGTTGAACTAAAAGATTGATTGTTTTAAAATTTTCGCTATTGAAATGATTTTTACTTTTAGTGTTTATAAGTATCAATACTGAATTTGTAGAAACAGGATAACATAAAACTCCATAACTAGTTTCACCATGGACTTCAACTAATCTAGAATGATCTAAGTTGTTAGTG
>NZ_JBFGYP010000183.1:0-4376 GCF_041587335.1 Halobacteriovorax sp. | reverse complement strand
CCTTACGCAATGACTGCCAGTATTCATTCATCGACTTATATTCTTTCAAATCCAAATGTAACTCAAGTGTTCACCTTATCACTTCATCCAGAAGCAATAGAGTTTGAAGCTTCAGCGAGACTTGGTTTACTTGATGTAACTTACCTTCCAAAGAATCTTGCAAAGTGCTTTGGTGATAATAATCCTAGTGGTTATATAGTATGGGATAGTAAGGCCAGTACATGCTTCACCCCTGAGAGCAGAGGTATAGAGATAAAGAATACGAGTGAAGATAATAAGTTCTTTGTAGTTAAAGAGAACAGTCAATTCTACTCATTCTTTCCAGACTTCAATCCTTGGCCTGTGGACGAGAAACTAGAAGTAATTAAAGACTCACACTTAAGAGTTTTTAGTAAGAAGTTATTTAAAGATAAGCCAAATCTATTTCTCTTTGGACAGAAAGCAGCTTTCTATGAAGACAATAAGTGGCAGATGAAATCATTAAGCAATAAGGCCGATATAGTTTCTCTACCTTGGATGGGACTTGATCTCGTCTTAAAGAAGCACGATGACTCAAAGTTTCCTTCATTTAGACCAGTATCAACAATGCCAGTTCAGCTAAATGGAAGTCTCATTAAGGGACAAACTAAAGCATTGAAGATAAAAGTTCTAGGTAAAGAATATTGGATTTTAGACGACAGACCTGTAACTCTAAGAATAAATGGAAAGAAGGTTTCATTTGTATTAGATAAAGAAATCCTAACTCTCCCATTTGAGTTTGTGCTTACAAAATTCAAAATGGAAAAAGATCCAGGGACAAATAAGCCTGCGAGTTACGAATCATTTGTAAAACTATTTACAGATAAGGGTCCTAGTGATCATCATATTTATATGAACAACCCGCTTAAGCACGCAGGATTTACTTTCTACCAAGCAAGCTACTCTCAAGACCCTGAAACAGGTGTTTATAGCTCAACATTAAGTGTAAACGTCGATCAAGGTCGACCTCTTAAATATCTAGGCTCACTCTTCTTAGTACTTGGGGCCATGGGACACTACCTTTTAAATAAAAGAAAGGTAAAGAAATCAAATAGTGCAGATATTTTAAACCTAGAGAAAGTCTAGACGGAGAATAAATAATGAAGACAATACTAAGTCTATTACTACTAACAATGTCACTAAGTTCATTTTCAATGGATCTTCACTTTTGTGACCAATCTCTTGAGTCCCTACCAATCAGACAAGATGGTAGAGTAAAGCCACTTAAAGTACATGCCAGCGAAATGCTTAAGTACTTAACCGGTAAAACAAAGTATGAAAAGTTATCATCTACTGTGACGTTTTGTTTAGTTTCTTTAAAAGGAATGGGCATCCCAACAGAGATAGATCTTAAAACAAACATAGAACATGTTGACTTAATTAAGACTTTAGAACTTAAAGACGGAGAACATAGAGTAAGCTTAGATTCTCTAGAAGAAAATGCAACTCTTATAAGAAGTGAGTGGCAAAAAGCTGAAGAGCACGGAAGTTATAAGAAGTCCTTGGCCTCGGTTTTAAATAAAATCAACCTCTATAAAGATATAAAAACTGCAAACAACTGGCTTGTACCGCTTGTAAACTCAAAAGAAGATGTAGCGTGGCTACCTATAGGGGCTTACCTTACAGAAGAAAAAGTTGTTAAGGCCAGAGAAACTAGTGAACGACCATTTTTAAAAGTATTAAAAGATTCTGAAGAGCAATATGAAAAAATAGTTGATAAAGATTTCCTTATTGAGCTTACATACGTGAAAATGCAATTGCCACTTGTTGCTCTATTTCTAACATTTGCTGGGTTGATTACAATCACTCTTTTTAGAAAATTTAATATTGCCCTAGTCTTTGCAGTTCTAACAGTTATCGTTCAAACAGCAATCCTAGCATTTAGAGTTTATGTATCGGGAAGAGCACCTATTACAAATATGTATGAAACAGTTCTATTCTCTGGTTACGGATCACTACTCTTGGCCTTAGTTATTGGTCATTTTAAGAAGGAAAAAATCTACGTCTTCGTAGGTCTAGCATATAATGTTTGTACGCTTCTAATGCTAAACTTTGCGGGAGGAATGTTATCTAGCTCTATCTCTCCTCTAGTACCAGTACTTAGAGATAACTTTTGGTTATCAACTCACGTGACAACAATTATCCTTTCTTACGGTGCTCTTGCTCTAAGTTGGGTATTAGCAAATACAGTTTTAATCAGAAAAAGATTCTTCTTTATGAGTCCTGCAGATGAGAGATACTATAGTGACTTAGTTTACACATGTCTTAAATACGGAACAGTAATGCTTGCAGCAGGAATTATTCTTGGTGGAGTTTGGGCCGACTATTCTTGGGGAAGATTCTGGGGATGGGACCCTAAAGAAACATGGTCTCTAATTGTGCTTTGTCTTTACATGGCAATTCTGCACGGTAAGTACACTAGCTGGATACCAAATGGGAGATTCTTCTTACTAGTCGCTGCAGCTTTTATGAGTGTAATGATGGCATGGTTTGGAGTTAACTACATTCTAGCGACAGGTCTTCACTCATATGGATTTAGTGAAGGTGGAGCTATATTCTTAGGATCATTCTTTATTGCTCAAATATTATTATTGGCCCTAACTTACACAAGAAAGGATAACCAAACTCATGCTTAATATTGCAAATGTAACAAAGAATCAGGGTGGAGAGGCATTATACACGAAAGTGAATTTCCAAATAAACCCAGGAGAAAAAGTTGGTTTAGTTGGGCCAAATGGTGCAGGTAAATCTACTCTCTTTAAAATGATTATTGGAGAAGAGCGTCCAGATGAGGGACAGATCTCTATTCCAGATAGACTTCGTATATCTTATTTCTCACAAAATGTTGGAGAGATGAGAGGAAGAACTGCACTTGAAGAAGTTGTTGAGGGAGATGAAGGTATCTCTGCGATGAAGGTGAAGTTAAGAAGCTATGAAGAACAACTCTGTGATCCAGACCTCGATCCAGATGAAATGAATAAAATTTTAGAAAGAATGGGTGAAGTGCAAACTGACTTTGAGAAAGTTGGTGGATACGACCTAGAGTCTAGAGCAGAAGAAATACTTTCTGGACTAGGAATACACGCAGAAGATCATCATAAGAAAGTTGAAGACTTCAGTGGTGGATGGAAAATGAGAATTGCTCTTGCAAAAGTTCTTGTGATCAATCCAGACTTAATCATTATGGATGAGCCTACAAACTATCTAGATATGGAAACAATTCTGTGGTTAGAGGAATGGCTCAGAAATTATAAAGGCTCTGTGTTTATGACAACACACGATAGAGACTTTATGAATAATGTTGCAAAAAAGATCGTTGAAATAAATCATAAGCGAGTAACTACATACAGTGGTAACTATGATTTCTATGTTAAAGAAAGCAAGATTAGACTTGAGCAGCTAAAGTCTGAACACAAAAGACAGCAAGATATGCTCGCAAAAGAAGAAGAGTTCATTGCTAAATTTAAAGCACGTGCTTCTCATGCAGCTCAAGTTCAGTCTAGAGTAAAAAAAATTGAAAAGATTGAAAGAGTTGAACTTCCTCCAGAGGAAGAGAGTATGCACTTTGACTTCCCAGACCCACCAAGGGGAAGTGATGACGTTGTCATTATAAAAGATCTGGCAAAAAGCTGGAAGAATTCAAAAGACGAAGAAGTAAATGTATTTAAGGGTTTAACAACGACTATCAACAGACTTCAAAAGATTGCTGTTGTTGGTGTTAACGGAGCTGGTAAATCAACTCTCCTAAAGTGTATTTGCGGACAAACAGATCCAACTTCCGGAGAAGTAAAGCTTGGGCCAAGTATCAATCTAGGTTACTTTAGCCAATTCTCACTTGAAGTTTTAAAATCAAATAATACTATTCTTGAAGAAATACAACAAAACCTTCCACAGGCCAGTGACGGATTTATAAGAAACTTATTAGCAGCATTCTTATTTAGAGGCGATGATGTTCATAAGAAGATTAAACATCTCTCTGGTGGTGAGAAAAGTAGACTTGTCCTTGCAGTGATATTTTCATCGAATAATAATCTACTTGTACTAGATGAGCCTACCAACCATTTAGATATTTCATCTAGAGAAGTCTTAATGAGAGCACTTAAGAAGTATGAAGGTACAGTTATTTTTGTATCCCATGATAGGCACTTTCTACATGAATTAACTGATCAAGTACTAGAAGTTGATAAGGGTGGAGTTCGCCTCTACCCTGGAAATTATAAGTATTATTTAAATAAGAAAGCATCTCTCTCTTAAAAGAGATGCTCTAATTGATCTACGTAACGAGTATCTTTCATTCCAACTAGAACGTAGTCTATTTGATAACTAAGATACTTCTCAATAAGCCTTACCTGAAGTGG
>NZ_JBFGYP010000182.1:0-4377 GCF_041587335.1 Halobacteriovorax sp. | reverse complement strand
GAAAAAGAAACCTTTAGTCCTGGCTCTTTAACTGAAACAACTCTTCCTTGATCATCTCTAACAATTTTAAATCTTTTCTCAAATGTAGCAGATCCTAAAACCTGAGATGAAAATAGCACTACTGCTAAAAGACATGAAATCTTTTTCATTAATAATCCTCCTGATAAAATGAATTAATTCTATTTTAAGGGGAAGTGGGAATTACTACTAGGAATAGATCGACTTGTAAGAAAAGAATAGATAGACCGAGTAATCGAATCAGATAATATAAATGATAAAAAGGTAGCGAAGAAACTTACCTAGGCTCATAAAAATAACAAAAGAACGTAGTGGAGCTTTCATTAATCCATAGGTAACGGCAATGGGATCTCCGATTATTGGCAACCAGCAAAGAAGTGCAGGCCATCCACCAAAAGACTCTAACTTAGTCTTATATTTTAAAATCTTTGTTTCCTCAATTTTAAAATACTTTTCTAGCCAGCTCCACTTACCTAAGTGACCAAGAATGTAGCAACTGAGTCCGCCAAGAGAGTTTCCTAGCGTTGCGACAAATAGAGCGATGATAATATCTTCATCGCTACTTAAGTTTGTAATATATGCAAAGTGTAGTTCAGAGCTTATTGGCAGAATTGTCGCTGCCATAAAGCTTGAAAAGAATAGAGAAACTAATTGGATGCCGATATATACTCTTTAGAAAGTTCATTATAAACGCCGTCCCAAAGTTTTACTCTCAACTTTAAAGACTGCTTACCTACTTCATAGGCCTCACGTAATTTATTTTCATCATTGCCACAAAGCTCTTCTAAACATTTCTTGGCCAAAATAGAGTGCTCATCTCCATCAAGTTCTATATGTCTTTCTATATAGTATATTAGTTTTGGACAATCTACATTTTCAGATTTTAAGTAATTCAATATTCCTGTAAACATATCAGGAATCAGCTTCTCTCTTCCATATAGGAATGCTGCAGCAGTCTTATGTGGCTCAGAACTAAGCGCTAAATTTAAATTAAAAGAAACAAATGCCTTAACTTCTTGAGGCAACTTCTCTAGTTCGTAATTAACTAAAAACTCTTGAATGTCACTAGTGTTCGCCCCAACCTCTTCCATAGCAGAGAGGTACAGAGAAAAGTGATCACATGCGTCACCATTAAGATCGACATCACTCTCCTCACCTAGAACGATTTCGTTGATCATTCGAACCATCTCTTTTGAATACTTAGATGGCCTCCAAGGAACTTCTACACAAGTAATTTCTCTTTGCAGTGACTTTAGTAATGACATAAAGTCCCACACAGCAAAAACATGGTAGTTCATAAATATTTTCAATGAGTTAAGATCATTTAACTTCTGATAAACACAATGATCTTCAAGTACTCTATGAAGTTCATTAATTTCTTGAGTAAGATTTTTCATGGATTTTAGATATCAAACTAGATGTAAATGGTACATGAAAATCGGTTAGTCTTTTTTAACTTTTCTAGAAAATTCAACAGTAGATTGCTCTTGAACATCCGTAGAGCTAGGGTGAGCATTTATTTCTTCAAGGGCCTCTACTTTGGCCTTTGCTCCACCATCAGCTTCTTTCTTTTCTTCTAGAATAGATTCATTTAAATTTTTAAAATCTTCTAATTCTTTATCTCTTTTTTTATTTAATTCTTCAAAGAAAGTGTCATTAACATATTTTCTAATATCTTTCTTATCAATCTCATCTACAGAGTGAATGAAGGCCTTATAAATAAAGTTTGGTCCATCAGTTTGAAAGTAATTCCCATCGGTAGGCACAATCGTAATAGAGCAATTTAGAGGCATATCAAATCGATATGTAGATGGAGAGAGTTGTCTTTCGGACACAAATGTAATTTCAGTCTCTGAAATAGTAAGAACTTCTACTTCATGTTTAATAGAGAGAAAGCTTAAGTCATCACTCTTACTTACATAATATCTTTTTTCTTCAAAATCTGCTTTTGTGAGTCTTCCATATTTCTTTGGATCTTTCTTTCTTAATGAGGCAATTTTTGATTCTACTTTTGCATTAAAGTTATCAACTTGTTTCTTTTCAAATACAGAGGCCATTTTTAGAATATAATCTAAATCCATATTACCTCTATGACTAATGATTAGAGGGTACTCATAAGTATCTTGAAGAGATTTTGAGGTAAAGTTTAAACAATTAAAGACTATAATAAATGGAGTGTAATTCTCCATTGTCTTAACTCTTTTTATTAGTCGTCCTAAATGGTTTAAAGAGTTTGTTTCACGAGTTTTTAACTCTTCAGCTAATGCATCTTTTTCTAAAAGAGTTAGCTCTGGATTATTAAATTCTTTAAGAAAATTCTTAGAGATAAGGTTCATATTTATTATATGAGGACAAAGTCTTCTAAGTGAACCTATATCCTCAGTCAAAACTGTTTGAAGTCTTATTGTATATCCAAATTTATCGAGAGGAGATTTAACAGAATCTAAGAAAGTCATCTCTCCATCAACAATGAGAATCTTTGTTTTCTTTGGTTTTGAAAATGAAATTTTATCTTCGAGCCAAGTTTCATGCTTTTTCTTACAAACTCTTAATTCATCAGCATGCTCGGCCTGCCTAATTTTTAAATCGTTCTTAAGCTCTTCAATTCTATTTGCTTTGGCAGAAGGGTCTTCTAAAGCATTTGCAGTTTCTAAATCAGCATCAGAAATAACAGGATCACTTACAAACTTTATTGAAAGGTCATAAGCGTAGTCGTAATCATAATAGAGGTCATTATCAGTAACATTGCTTACAACAAATTGTTTAGAAGGAATTGTTTCCCTAGGAAATGAAGTGTTTATTTCTATAACATCCCCAACAGATTGAGAAAAGTTCCCCTCTGCTCTAATTGTATCTGGAGTTATATACCCCACTCTAAAGTCGTTAACTAAACTTGCAGTAAAAGGAACTTTAAATTTTCCTTTTGCAAAGGAAGGCTTAACAACTTGTTTTTCAAAGGCAAGATACATTGGGTGGTATATAACATCATGGATCTCACCACATTTAACATGCGTAAAGTCCACACCAGAGGCAGAGCACTCTCTAAGATATTTCTTACTTTCTACTAGACCAACGATTGGAACACCTTCTAAAGTAGATAGTCGTTTCAATTGTCTAGATAGCTTTAAGAGGTTCTTGGTATTTACTGAGAAATCGATGTAAATAATTTTTGGCGCGAGCTTTAAAATATCCACCATCATTGAGAGGTACCCGGACTCTTCTTCGTCAAAACGCTGCTCAAAGCTGAAATCTAAAGCTTGGTATTTTTGCTTATAGCGCTGCTCAATTGAATGAATATAACCCTTATCAATCCCGCAATATACAACAATATTTGAATTTTTTACTTTTTTGATAACTCACCTCTTACAAAATTATACGAGGTTAGGTAATTATACACAAGAGCCATACATAAATCTTGAGTTTATCTTTAAATTCGAGCATTTATACACATTTGAAAAAAACTTAGATTTCGAAGTCATCGTAGCTGTGACCATAATAGTCGTCAAAGTCCTTCGTAAAGTACTTTCTAACAAAGTACTGCCCTGATCGAATTGTAGATATAAAGCTGTAATCCTCTAAGTGCCTAAGAGATTGGTATATATCTTCAAGTGAAATACCTAAGTGTTTTGCCATTTCAGTATGACTCATCAACTGGGAAATACCATGTTCTTTATACAAGTTTGGACGACACCAAACTCTTCTGTACAAGTACATCAAAACCATAATCTCAACTCTCGTGAGCTTATAATGAGTAAGTATCTCATCAAAAAAGATATCCGGTATTTTTGAATTTGTAGGATTAGAATTGTGTGAGTCACTAAGCTTAGTCGCTTCGCCTGAAGCTTTAGACCTGTGATCAGCTAGAATAGAATGTAAATCAACCATAGATATATCCTCTATTACCCTTTCTGGTAATATTGTGACATATATTGCAATGTGAGGATACTCTTTTTATTTAGGCAATAATTGCCTTTCCCATAAAGAGGAGTTCATGAGACTTAAAGGACCTAGGGACTTCAAATTCAAATCCCAAGGCCCTATAGAAACCAAGGTTATCTGCATCGGTTGAAGTAATAAGATGTACACCATTTACTCCTGAGTCATTCAACTCAGTTAAATAATGTTCAACAAGACTTCGGCCAATACCTTTTCCTTGATGGTTGGGGCTACAGTTAATATGGAAGTGTGCTGGGAATTTATCAAAGCAGTCCTCAAATATCTCAGGACCAGGAATTAAAAACTTCTCAAGAGCAGATTTAGAATCTATATAACCTGAGAGATAGCCAGCAACTTTATCGTTAATCAAATAAATGAAAAATGATTGAGGAGACAACGCGAGGTAATCACCACACCACTTGT
>NZ_JBFGYP010000181.1:0-4480 GCF_041587335.1 Halobacteriovorax sp. | reverse complement strand
GCAAGTCTTTCTATTCCTGGTAGTGCTAGTACAATAGCGTCGTAGTCTCCACTTACTAATTTACCGATCCTAGTGTTTACATTTCCACGCAACATCTTAGTCTCTACTTTGATATTATCAGTAGGTAGGAAGTCCTTTAGTCTAGCTTCAATATTTACTATTCTTCTTGGAGAGCTTGTCCCAACAACAAAGTTATCCATTTCACTTAGCTTATCTATTGTAGAATTCTTTATAAATAGAATGTCATGAGCAAAGTGTCTCTTTGTGATTGCAGCAAGCTTAATTCCCTCAGGTCTATCACTTCCTAAATCTTTATAAGAGTGAACAACCATATCTACTTTGTTTGTAAGTAGAGCAGCATCAAGCTCTTTTGTGAAGAAGTCCTTCCCATCAAGTTGCCAAAGTGGCTTATCTGTAATGAGATCCCCTTGAGTTGTAATAATCTCAAGCTCGAACTTCTCTCCCGTAAGAGATTCTAATTCGTTTTTTACTTGTGTACACTGAGTGACTGCGAGAAGACTTCCTCGCGTTCCAATTTTATATACTTTATTAGACAAACTGAACTTCCTCCCAGCCGAAAGGTAGGCTGAGAGCAAATGAATTAATTCTTTTTTCGACAAGAGTTTCTATTGCTGCATGGGCACTTTGTACTTTCTGCTGTTTTGATTTATTTAAATTTTTTCCAAACTCGAAAATATCTTCAAGTCTATAAACTTCTTCTGAACTAGAGAAAGGTGTATTTATCATACAGGGAGATCCTAAATCAACGAATAATCTAGAATGATTATTGGCCCAGTTCGTAAAGAAATCATGGTTGATAGAGTATTTATCTGTACCAACTGTATTCATAATATATGAAAACTCTGCCCAAGTTTGGTGGTTATCCCACTCTACTAATTGAATATTGGCCTCGTGATACTTTGTTACAAGTTCAAGAGATCTTGTTGTGTTTCTTGCGCTTAAAAATATGCGGTGCTTTCTTGCTAGAAGCTTAATTAGGTCTTCAGCAAGTTGACCTGAACCAATGATGAGTACATCACCGTCATTAGTAGTACTTCTTAGAAGCTTTCTAGAGATACCTGCATAAGTCTGTTGACCAATTTCTTTTAGAAATGATGTTCTTATCTTCTTTGCATCCATGAATAACTTTTCAAGGATAGACATTATTTGTGAGTTTCTAACTCCATAGCTTAAATAGTCTGTATAGGATTTCTTAAATTGAGATGTGATTTCATTCTCACCAAGTAGCTTACTTTTTAAACCGCAAATAGTTTCTAAGAGGTAGCTGTAGGCCTTATCTGCAACAAATGTTTCCATACAATCGTGAGTATCGTCGATATGGTGGAAAGGAACGAAGTTAAATCCTAGAACTAAAGTTCTTTGGCAAGTTTCAAGTATAAATAGCTCTCCATTTTGAGGGCGATCTACTTTGGCTCCGGCCGGTAGGTTAATAACTTTTAATCCACTAATCATAATATCCGTTCTTGGTTTGCTGTAGTGTGTCTAGAATGTTTGTTTACTCAATATATCTCTATGGTTAGAGAATATTGTCACAAAAGTGTAGGAAAATGATTTTTTTCAAATTGTTTCACATAGCAAACATTTTTTGGTAATAATCTCCCATGAGCAAGGCCATTGAAACATTAAATGATAAAGACACACGACCATTCTGGGAGAGATGGGGAGATGTAATTAAAGCATTTCTTCTTCGTATGACTCCTCAGTTCGTTATAAATGCCTTTTTAAGGTTCGACAAGAAGGTTGATGGGGCCCTTAGCTTTTTTATGAAGCATTGGGGAAAAACTCCCTTCATGATTTCGATGAGTAAGAAAGTTCAGTATCTTGGAATTGAGAAACTTTGGGATAAAGGTCCAAAGGCCTTCATTTATTTCTTCCTTTTTTATTTAGTTCGGGACACAATTCTCTATATTATTATCCCAATCTTTTTTGCAAAGCTAACAACAAGTTGAGTATATGATCCCTATAGAACGCATCTGGCCATTACTTGGCGGTGTCGCACTGTTTATTTTCTCCATTAATTTCTTAGTCCTTTCAATGCAATCACTCTTTGGTGAAGTGTTAAGAGGTCTTAATGCAAAAACAGTTATTAGATCTAGAAACTCTTTTCTTATGGGTCTATTAAGTGGGGCGAGTGTTCTAAGTGTCTACTCATGTACAAATATGATTCTAGGACTTGTGAACTCAGGGATAGTGAAATTTAGTATTTCAGCACTCTTTATTATGGGAGTGAACCTAGGGGCATCTGTATTTCCTTGGTTGTTTACATTTGATCTTTCTCACTGGTCTTATCTCTTTCTATTTGTTGGGGCAGTAGGACATTTCTTTATCAGAATTCTCGCTGTTAAATTACTCTCTAGAGTAATCTTAGGTGTTGGGTTTCTATATTTAGGTCTAGATCTCTGTATTACATTTTTTAGTTCAGATGCTCTTGTTATTTCGACAACACTCGTTGAGGGACATCATTTCTTATATCTTTGTATTGCTATTGTTCTAGGTGCAGTCGTTTCATACTTCTTAAATAGTACAGTTCTTTTGATTGGTCTCTTTATGGCGTTCTTTTATACGCATAATATTTCAGTGGAGCTCTCTTGTGCAGTTCTAGCGGGAGCGTCTCTAGGTCCGTGTGTGAAATTATTTTTAAACTCTAAGAAGGGAAATATTGAAGGGCAGAGGTCAGCTCTATTTAATATCTTCTTAAATTTATTTTCTATTCCAACTGCTCTTATCTACTTAACTTTCTTTCCAACTAGTTTGCAGCTAATTCAATCATACGTTGGGATTAATCTAGTTCTTCCTTTCTTTTATACAACACTAAATGCTGTAAATATTATTTTGGCCCTCGTGTTCTTTAAGTTTATAAAAGAATCGGTCTTTAAACTAATTCCTAGTCCTGAGATTAAAATTCCTCAAAGACTTATTGCCTTTGGTCGCTCAGATGAACTTATTCCGGCCACAGCACTTTGGCAGGGACATAAGGAGATGTATAAGCTTAAAAGTATCGTAGATCGTATGTTTGATCAGATCGAGATGTATATAAGTGATGTTGAAGGGAGCCCAAGGCAGCTTGCTAAGATTAAAAAATACGAAGATATTACAGATAGAATATGTAATGAGATGGAAGTTTTTATTCAGTCTCTTATGGAGAATGCTCTTAATTCTTCTCAGGCAAAAGAAGCATTATCAATTCTCTTTGTATCTAAAGAATTTGAGAACATCGCAGATTACTTAAATAACTTCGTCACTCACAAAACTACTATTTCTATTGAAGAATCTCTTACTCAAGAGGACTTAGATAAGATAATTACTCTTCTTAATAAGGTAAGAGCTTTCTATGAGATCTGCTGCTCAAATTTAGGAGCTGGAGTAAAGCATGGACCAGTTGAGGTTCAAAGACTTGCTGGTGAGCTTAAAGAAGAGTGTGAAGACTTAAGGCTTAATAGAGACCATCAATCTCTCAGCTACTCAGATATAATCATTTCTCTACGAAAAGTACGCTCTCATAGCTATAGTCTTTATCTTGCAAGATAGTCGACTACCTTTTTAAAGTGGCTTTCTAAATATACAACGGTATTGATGATGAGTTTAAGTGGGATTCTTTGTAACTCATCTTTGTAAATATCCAAAAAAATTTTATAAATATAGACCCCTCACTTTCAGAGTTAAATATATAAATATCAGCTACTTATGTAATCTTCCGTTTAGTGTTTATTTATATTAAGGCTATGTAATTAATATAGTATGATGCACTGCGCTCTCTTGTTTAGGTATACTCTATAAAAATTATTACAATAATAGAGGTATTTATATGAAATTTCTTATGATCAGTTTTGCTGTTTTATTTTCTAACTTATCGTTTGCAAAGTTAAGCTTTAGCCTCGACTACCCAACTAGTAATCCTCAGTTCCAGATGATTGATGTTAGTGATAAAAATATTACGGCAGATAGTTTTCATGCCCCTGAAGGAATATCTATAAATAGTAACGGAACTTTTTTCGTTGCAAACCATAAGAAAGCAACTATTTCCATTCTTGATAAGCTATTTAAGACTAAGGGAACTATTAAACTAGATAACCTTCCTGGCTGGATTGAAGGTAAATCTCAAGTCATGGGTATTCTAGCTGATAAATCAAATAACATTTATGTTGCACTTGCAAATTATCAAGGTGGAGCGTTAGTAAAAGTTAATACGGAGTCATATGAAAATAGTATGCCTGAGGTCATGCTTACAGACTTAGGATACGTAAATAGTATTCACCTTGACGAAGCTAATGATAGACTTTTTATTTCTGTTAGTGACAATGGTGAGATCTATGATCTTGATCTTAAAAATGGTGATGTAGACATTATAGAGGGGTTGATATTCCCTAACGGTATGGCCCAAGGAAAAGACGCTGATTGGCTGTACGTATCACAAACTATGGAAAGTAACATTATAAGAATTAATCTTAAAGATACGAGT